>NZ_LQXP01000001.1:0-280441 GCF_003268405.1 Acinetobacter sp. CFCC 11171
TTGATAATCTTGCGTAATTTCTGCTGAATCAGTCATAAAACTTGGTGTATTTTTTTCTTGAACAACCACTTGGTAAATAAAGTTAATCTCATCTTGATGGTTTACACGTAGCTGCAAGCCATCATCTATCGTGTTTACTGTCACATCTAAATGACGACGCTTAAACTCTTTCTGTAGATTTGAAAATGCCTGGCTTACCGTTTTTTCAATATAATCTTCAACTTCTTCACGTGTATGCGGATAATGCATAATCAATCCTAAACGTTGCTGCCAACTTCTTGGATTATGAATTGCTCTAGGTGTAATACGCGCATCCTGTAATGCTTGCATCTTGGTTGCATCTAAATGTAGAGCCTTGACTAAGCCCCAGCAAATTAAAAGCATTACGAAGGTGAATGGTAATGCACTCAACATTGTTGCAGATTGCAAAGCTCCTAAACCTCCAGCGAACAACAAAACAATCGCAAGCACTGCCATTATTGTTGTCCAAAACAATCGTTGCCAGGTCGGAGAATTTTCCGATTTTGCTGTTAAATAGTCTGTAACAAGTGCACCAGAGTCAGCTGAAGTCACAAAAAATAGCATAACCAGTATAGTCGCCACAAAACTCATCAAGCCTGAGAATGGCAAGTCCCTAAATATTCAAATAATGCAACGGATGAATCTCGTTGCACTGCAGAAATCAGCGAGGTGTTCGCTTCGTTTAAAATACTATAGAGTGCAGCATTCCCCATGACTCCCATCCAAATCAGCGTAAAGCCTGTTGGAATAAGTAAAACACCTACAATAAACTCACGAATAGTACGTCCTTCAGACACACGCGCAATAAACATACCTACAAATGGTGACCATGAAATCCACCATGCCCAGTACATAATTGTCCAACCACCGATCCAACCATCAGACTGGTAGGCATATAAATTAAAGGTCATATTGAACAAATTTGAAATGTATTGCCCCGTGTTTTGGATAGTCGTTTGCAATATAAAAATGCTTGAACTAGCAAAAAATACAAATAGCAACAGCACTAAAGCTAAGCCCAGATTAATCTCTGATAATCGTTTAATACCCTTGTCTAAGCCTATAAATACAGATAAAGATGCCATAGCTGTAACAATGACAATTAAAATAAGCTGCGTCGTCGTTGAATATTCAATTCCGAATAAATAATTTAAGCCAGAGTTAATTTGGGTTACACCAAAACCTAATGTTGTTGCGACACCAAATACTGTACCGATGGTCGCAAAAGTATCCACACCATCACCAATTGGACCATAAATTTTCTTTCCAATAAGAGGATATAAAGCAGAGCGAATCTTAAGAGGTAGATTATGTCTATATGCAAAGTAAGCTAAAGCTAAGCCCACAATTGTGTAAATTGCCCAAGCATGAAGTCCCCAATGAAAGAATGTTACACGCATGGCTTGCTGCGCTGATTGAATTGTTTCAGGCTCACCAGTTGGAGGTGAAACATAGTGCATCACTGGTTCCGCGACACCGAAGAACATTAAGCCAATGCCCATACCAGCTGTAAATAGCATGGCGAACCAGGAGCTATTACTATATTTTGGCTGACTATGATCTAAACCAAGTTTAATTTTACCCATATTTGAACAGGCAATATAAATAAGCACTATTAGAAAAATGGCTACAGATAGCACATAGAACCAACTGAATGAGTTTGTAACCCATTGATTCAGTTGTTTAGTTATTAAATCAAAAGCATTGGGAGCTAAAAATACAATGGCAATAAAAATGCCGATAATAACAACTGTGCTAATAAACACATTTGGATTCACATTGGAATACCATGACGGTTTCAATGAAGACATACCTTCCCTATTCCGTTTTATTTGTAAGACAGATCTAAATTGATCAAAGAGATATCCGCTACTTGCGAAAGAAACAGGCTTGTATTGAAAAGTGCTGGCATTTTCATTTTCGTTTGAAAATTTAAAGCTGACTCGTTCAAAGCTGTTGTTTAGAGTTTGAGCATGTTATCATATTTTTAGATATATAATCCAATATTAAGTAGTAAAGCAAATTAAGAAAACGATCCACAATCAAAGTTTTCAATTTTTTTCTTATTTGACGCCCCGTTTATTCTCTAGGGAATTGATTTGCTAATGTAGAAAATACTCATCGCTTTGCTGAGATTAAACATTTATTCTTTTCTAGAGTTTATATGATTACGTAAAAATTTTGTTGATCTTATAAAATGAGTATTAAACACACTTAATAAATTTTAAAGCTGAAACAATGATTAAAGATCAAATACTTAATACATAAAAAAACAAAATGAGCTGAAAAGCAATTTATAGTAATTAATTCACTTTCAAATTAAAGCAGGCTTATAACATGAATTCAAAAACCCGTAAGCTCCTTTTAGCTGGTGGTGCAGTACTTATTGCAGGCTCATTGCTCTCAACGGCAAATGCAAATACTACGGAAGTTCAAGCGGTACCAAAAGTAGATTTAAATAAATATCTTGGTACTTGGCATGAGATTGCACGTAAGCCACTTTATTTCCAAAATAAATGTGATTATAACGTCACAGCTAAATATTCTTTAAATGAAAATGGTAACGTCAAAGTTGATAACAGTTGTTATAGCGCAGATGGTAAACTCAACCAATCAATAGGTGAAGCATATGTTCAGAACGCGCCAGCAAACTCGAAACTTAAAGTGAGCTTTTTACCAAAAGCAATTCGTTGGTTGCCAGTAGGCCGTGGTGATTATTGGGTTCTAAAAATTGATGATGACTATCAAACTGCGCTAGTTGGGTCACCAAATAAAAAATACCTTTGGGTACTCAGCAGAACTGCTAACCCTGACCAGGCCACAGTTGATGAATACTTAGATTATGCAAAATCCATCGGTTTTGATTTATCAGATCTAATTAAGACTAAACATAAATAAGCTTTAAAAGCCCTCTTATTGAGGGCTTTTTAATTTAATGATCCATTATTTGTATTAAATTTAAAAATAAGTGCTTAGAACAATATATGCTTTCTGCGCTAGGCAAAGGCTCTTTTCCTAAACTGATTACAAATAAATTTATCTTTCTAATAATTGACCAATTTCTAAATTTGAATATCCACGATCTTTGAAAATTAAAACAATTGCTTGCTTATACACATCAGAATCAGAAGATTTATATTTATTAATAAGTTGCAGCTCTGAATTAAGCTGGAGATCATTTTTTATAGTCAATACTTCCGTAGAGACTTTGTTAAAAATCTTTAAGTTAAACATACAGGCACTCGTTATCCGCGTTATAGCGGCCCGACTACAACAAATACCTGCCTTAGCATAGCTAGACACCCTTGGCCGAAAGGATTACAAATTAAGATAATATTTGCAAGTTTTCGTATTTCCAAGAGATAAAAAGTATCCAAAAAAACTATAAAAAGGTCGTAAAACGCCCAAATCAAAACTTATTTCTAAATAATACAATGTAATTTATCTGGCCAAGAACGTAAGAACATAAGACCCTTTGTATCCCTTCTATTTCAATCCCTGATATCAGCGTCTATTTACGATAGGCTGAATGCTCACTCACATTGAAATAGGAAAATATTCTAATGACTACTATTAATGTTGAAAATATTAAGAGCCATGCAGATGTAATTGCTTCATGTGGGACTAAAGTTGGTGAAGTAGACCACTTGCAAGGTTCAGATCAAATTAAACTGACTAAACATGGTGACGGCCATCACCACTTAATTCCAGTTTCATGGGTTGGTGAAATTACAGACAATAAAATTGTACTGACTAAAGACTCTCAAGAAGTTAAAGATACTTGGGTTGAAGCTTAAAACCTCTATTCTATAAAAAAACCCTCTTAGTGAGGGTTTTTTTATATCTGGTGAAATCATTCGAGTAAGTTAGTCTTTATCTAATGTGTGAGGTGTTGTCGTCTCTTCATTTTCATTACTGTCTTTTTGCTGGCAACCTACCAGCCCAATTACTAGTACTACGCTTATAATTGCTAACGCTTTCATACTTAGGCCTATATATTTGCTAAACCTCTACACTAACAAAGTATGACGGTTACTGTGTAAATTTATGAAATATCATTTATGAGATAAATAATAAGAAAGTCTTTAAATAAAGTTTTTCATATATTAATGATTGTCTAGATTATGAAGTTATCCCTACATTCAAATAATTATCTTTCACCCAGGCCAATAATTCTTGTGCTGCTGCAAGACGTATGGCGTCTTCTTCCTCGGCCTGATCAATTAGATCTGAAGGAGGGAATGGTCTAAAGTATTCCAAGTTTAGCTCCTATTATTGAGCGTGACTTAATCCTGCTCTAGCTTCGACGATGATTTTTTGAATTTCTTCCCGTCTGTTTCTTCTTTTCATGGTAAATCCACACAGAAGAAATCAACACACTTATAATTAGTCCGCCAATCAGTACTTGTAGTCTTGTAAAGATCATTTTTATTGCTCTTATCATGAAGTTTTCATTTTAATTAAGCATTTAAATATTAAAACTTAATGGCAATTAATGACAAAAACCCGCCTTTGAAAGACGGGTCAATACATAATATGTTGAGTAAATATTTTTTAGAGAATTTGGATATTGCTGGCTTGCTTGCCTTTCTTACCATTCGTAATTTCAAACATTACACGCTGACCTTCCTCTAGTACTTTATAGCCATCGATTCGTACTTCACTATAGTGTGCAAATAATTCTTCACCAGTATCGGAAGCAATAAATCCAAAACCTTTTGTACCGTTGAACCACTTCACTGTACCGTTTGTTAAATTAGACATTCATATTCCCTTTAAGTAATTATCAGTTTAGAAATTGCTGTAAATATTGATTAATTAACAAGCATATTCAATATAACCAATAATCCTTAAATATGAGGATACAACTGTTAGATCTATGTGAATCAAGTTCTTGTTTTATTTTGCAATTACACACAAAAGTGATAAATTTCTCTCATATTAAGGTAATAATCAGATATAGATTGTAATATTCGATCATTCACACTTTCCATAAATTGATGAAAAAAGCCCCACATATACATGTGGGGCTTCACCCAATTCATTTGCGCTGATATGAGCCAGTAAATTATAAAGCACTTTAATCAAAATATGTATTCAAAATATATCTTTAAAGCTAATTAATATAAACTATCGATTCAACTGCGTGTATGCCCATTTTAAAAATTTATCTTTATCATGAAAGTTTGGTACATTGATTAAGTGAATAAAACTCACTGCTCCAAATTTACCCGCAATCTTTTTAGGATAACAATTTCAAAATCATTGTCATTACCTAAATTAAGTTCTTTGAAAAACTCCAGAACCTTGTTATGCAAACCTTGCTGTGAATGTTCAGTTCGCTCTATCAGAAAATCATAAATCTGGCTTAAAACATGTAATTCAAAATTTTTATTCATGACTTTCTTCTCATAATTGTTAAGGTTGAAATCCCAAACTAACGGTTATTATGAGAAAATTAAAGTAATCTAACATCCTGAAACAATATGCTTTGAAATATCTAATTTAAGATAACTCATGTTTTTTTTAAGCTTTTAGCCAGGCCTTTGCCCGCCCCATATTGATATCTGCAAGTTCAAATCTGTGAAATCGATACCCCAATTCTTCAGCATGATCGTAACGATCCATACTCCAAGCCTTTGTTGCTAGTTTACCCTTGCGACCACCCGACCACGGACCACCAGCAATTTCAATAAACACTCGGTATTCAATAAGGTGAAGATCAAAAAGCCAATGTTTGGTACTTTTGAAATGAAAGTATTCCTCAAATTTCATTTCCATTTGGTCTAATATTTCTTTTAGTCGCTCGTATGCTTCTAAGTATTTTTCACTGGCTTTAGGTAAAGGCCTGGTGCGTGGTTTCTTTTTGGGACGTATCTTTTTGGTTAGCGCTTCATATACATCAGGCTCCATATTTCACCCAATAAAAAACCTCCCGGAGGAGGTTAATTTAATTGCATGTAAAAATTAAAATAGCTTAAATATTTTTCCAGTTTTATCACTGTAGAAATGCATATCAAAGCTAGGCTTAATTATTTCATCATCTATATTTAGATAACGGACGCAATCCCCAAAACTATTTGGCTCATCAGATGACTTTTCGCACATAGCTTCTAGTGTATAGACAGCGCCATGTTGATCAACCACATCTAACATTACTTTGTTTAATAAAGTTTCCATGTATTAGCCATCAATCCCAACGATTTCACTCGCTTGGAAACCACGTTGACCTTTTGATACGCTAAATTGTACACGTTGACCTTCAGCTAGGCTTTTAAACCCATTTGACATAATTTGAGAAAAATGAGCAAAGACCTCTTCGCCATTATCAGCTGCAATGAAACCGAAGCCTTTAGCATCGTTAAACCACTTAACAGTACCTGTAGTTAAATTTAACATAATAATTTCCTTTAATAATATTTAATTTAGAGTTCTTCAAAAATTAAGAAAATAAATAGTTAATCTATAAATAATTTAATTAAAAAATTTAGCTCTAAACTGTTTAGGTTTGAGATTGAATGTTTAAAAATACAATTTATATAGTTTATTTAGTTCAGTATAAAAAGATTTACCATCAATATTTAAAGTTAACTTTTGTCCTGATTCCAAGACAACTTGTTTAGCAACTTCAACTAAGGTTTTACCATTCAAATTGCTTTGAATTTTTTTTAACGGAATAATATTCACACGAATTTCATCGCCGTTAGTTGCTGAAGCAGTAGTCCAGCCGTTAGATATGTTCATTTATTGACTCATATAATGAGCTTTTGTAAACAGAATAGTATTAAAAATAAAACCAACTTTAATTTTGGAGATTGTTCACTTAAGAAAAATTTAAACTTATGATATTTACAGTAGCAATGAAATTTAAGAAAGATAAAAAAAATTAAATTAATATCTTAAAAATAGAATTTAAGGAAAACCCACGGATAGCTGCAGGCTTCCCTTGATCGGCATGATGCGAATTCATGCTATGCGTTAACTGTTTGAATTTGATGCTTGAACATCAGAATGGAGGGAATACGCAATTCCGTTAACAACTCAAACACTACCGTTCCGCTTACGGATTCGATCAAACACACTATATCAAATATTTTAATATAAACCTAATGTTATTTCAATTTTATTTATATTTCATAACTTATAAATTAACTTTTTGTTAGCTAGGCATATTCGGGGCATTAGGATTACAACACTTCATACAAATTTCTAAGTCTAGTTTCGCCTGTACTTTGTCTGTCATATAGTCACCAAAAAAATCCCGCTACTTCCTAGCGGGATTTTCTGAAACTTTAAATTATTTTGAGTCGTTATTTCTTTACTTTTAAACAACTCTGACAAAAAAATTAAATTTCCATCAAAGCACTTTCGTGTAACCATCTCACTATGTATACTAATCATACATTTTATAAGTTGTAACATTTTAATGGCCCTTGATATATTAAATTAATTATTTAAATTTAATAACATAAATATTATCTAACCAATCGTTTCATTTCACTTAACCTTATTTCCTTGTTTTCCGTATGAACTGCAAAGCAAATAACGATTAAACTAAAGAAAAATATTGTAATAAGTATTTTGAAGCTTGTACCCATGTGCACAAAGCTCAAAAAAATTTTTACGGATAAATTTTTATGTTTATTAACTGCGGTTAGCAACCCAACACAGTTGCCTTACATAACTGTGATATTGCTAGCTTGTCGGCCTTTTTTTCCTTGAGTAATTTCAAATTGTACACGCTGGCCTTCTTTAAGTGCTTTATAGCCGCTCATGTTTATTTCACTGTAGTGTGCAAATAAATCTTCACTACTATCAGATTGTATAAATCCAAATCCCTTACCTTCATTGAACCATTTCACTATACCACTGGCATTGTTAGTCATTTTTTATTCCTAATGTTTGAGTTTGTTATTTCATACTCTTTAGTAATACTTAGTAAGTTATTTAGTTAGTTTAGTTGCTCATAAGCCCATTTTAAGAACTTATCCTTTTCTCGAAATAAGGGTACTAATTTAAGATTGATTTTAGATATGCTCCCAAATTTTCCATAAAGGATATTTGGCTCCGTTTGTATGACGTCCGATTGATCTCCTTGAGAAAGTTCTTTGAAAAACTCCATAGCTTGGTTATAGGGTGTTAATTTTTCGAATCCTTCCCGTTCGACTATAAAATCATAGATCTGCCTTAAAACATGATGATCATATAGATTGGGCGTTTTGATTGCTCGATTTAGAATTGTTGTTTTATAAATCTAACTAAATTGTATAAATTTAAAAAGTGCGAAATAGTTCAAAAAATAAAAAATTTATGTAAATTAAAGATATTAATTTTATCCATTTTAAACATCTAGCTAAACCATTGTTAAGTTTAATTAAAATACATAACCTGAAAGTCTTAAAAGTTATTTTTGTTACAATTTTAAAAAATTAAAGTTTTTATATCCTTAGAGGCTTTGTTGCACAAACCTACCGGTAAGGTCTTATTCCGCAATATAATTCCTAGATGAACAAACCTACGTCCAAAATCTTTCGTACGTGGCGCTTCTTCTTTCATAACATCTTGCATAGAAAAACCTTGCTATCGTTTTGGCTTTACCCATACACAAATGAATTAAAACCATTAGCTCTATTTTAAATTTATTCAAAAATTTATATCAATATTTTTGATAAAAATTTAATTATATAGTTTTATTTACTAAGCTTTTTATTTAAAGCCAAAGATGTGGGTAACCAACTTAGATCAGTTTGGATTAATAAAATAGAAATACACAACTAAGCATACTAGAGAAATCGTTGAAATTAAAAGATAAGTGCCCGTTGTATTAAAGCTTTTTAGAAATTTAAATAAGTCCATCATTTCTTCCCCCATGAAAAAACAGATAAATTATACTAAATAATATCTGGGGGATTAAATAGCTGTTAGTCGAATAGCGAAGACGACACGATCAAGTGGTCATTAAAAATACACATCTCATTTAAATCTAGATTTATATATAAATTTGAGTCTGTCAAATACAAAAAAAACAGCTACCAACTCAATGAGAACTGTATTTTTAATACTACAAATTGATCGAAATTAAACAGCAAGTACTTTCACAATAATGGTTTGCATGTCTTCATTTTCTTCCGCCAAATAAACACGCTTTAACTCTTTGCTTTTCACTTTGAATTGATGATTTTGATACTGAATTACAGCCGGAATTTGATCAAAATACAGGCTATCTGCGTCTAATTCTTCTTGAAAAAGTGGCGTGCCCAATTGATAGTCTAGGCTTTTTAATACTACATATTTAACAGTCGTTTTCATTGAAATAAACCTACTTTTGTTACGCTCTTTATTTTAAGTTTTAACATCGTTTTCCTTCCGAAGAAACCTTTATTTCATATTTTCGTACAGCTTCTAAACAATCACGCTATTTTCGTGAATTCCACAACACACACAGTACCAACTTAGACTTTTAGTGAAATTACAGACGAGCGAAATCAATGCTAAAATTTTAAGAATACTAATGACCATTCACCATTCTACTTTGGGGTAAGCACATGCTTAAACAGTGCTGCGATGCTTTAGAACAAAAATCCATGACCATCGCGTTTATCGAGAGCGCAAGCTCTGGTTATTTGTGTAGTCAATTTTCTATTTATAAGAATAGTGGTGCAGATATCTTGTTAGGTGGTCTGGTCAGCTATGATCCATCGATCAAGCGTGAAATTTTAAAAGTAGATCCTCTACTAATAGAAAAATTTACGGCCGAATCCGCAGAAGTGACTCAAGCGATGGCTGAGCAAGGACAACAACTATTTTTACATGCGGACTTCGTGGTGGCCTGCACTGGATTACTCAAACCCGGTGGCAGTGCAACCGTAGAAAAACCCGAAGGAACATTTTATATTTCAATTTTACATGATAGTCGTATTTATAATTATCATTATTTTATTTTGGGTACGGCTTTAGAACGCTTAGATCAGTTAACTGAAAATGTTGCTCACAGTGTATTAGACATCTTAAATGCAGAATAAAACATACATAATCTTCATATTTAAATATCATTTTGCATCGCATACTGTATTGAGGAATTTACTTATCAGGACAAGAAAATGCAGCTACGTCATTTCAATGCATTCGCAATTAGCACCCTACTGTCCTGCTCTGCTTTCGCGACGGTAGGCGGCCCTCAAACCATTGAGGTTTTTGGTTTTGATAAAAAAGACCAAAAAATCTATTTAATGCGTCATTTTGAAGATGGTCGTGGTCGTTTACCACAATTATATTATTATCAATTAGATAGCAAAAAACCGACGCAATTAATTACAGTGAAGTCTTTGTATATTAATCCAAAGACAAAACGGATTGATTACGATCAAGACAGCACCCAGTTTGATAAAGAAATCGCGAAAATAAAAAAACGTGTAGTCAAATTAACACCAGTAAATAACAATAATGCTCGAATACAGTTATTAACAACCATGAATGGCACTGCAAAATCATGGTATGACCCGAATGAAACCATTGATAAATGGACCTATCAATATCGTGTTAAAAATTTGCAGTATAAAAGCGCTGTACAAAAGGCTGAGACCTATAAAGAAGGTTTAAAAATCTCTAAAACTTATCGTGTAATGCAAAAGCCCTTTTATTTAGTGACTGTTAAATATCTAGGGATTCCATTTGAAACAGGATATAGCGTTGAAGATCCGGTTTTACTAACCAAATAGATTGTTAACTCAAATACCAAATAATAAAAAAGCCTCTTTTGAGGCTTTTTTATTACACTTCAAAATTATGCCGCTGAACGTTCTGCAATCGGCACAACTTTACGTAGTTCAGGACCTGTATAATCAGCACTTGGGCGAATAATACGGTTGTCTGCACGCTGTTCCATCACATGCGCTGCCCAGCCTGTTACACGTGACATTACAAAGATTGGCGTGAATAGTTTGGTTGCAATATCCATGAAATGATATGCAGATGCATGGAAGAAATCAGCATTACAGAATAATTTCTTCTCACGCCACATCACTTCTTCACAGCGCACTGATACAGGATAAAGTACAGTATCACCGACGTCTTTTGCTAGGCGTTCAGACCATTTCTTGATAATGCCATTACGTGGATCGTTATCTTTGTAAATCGCATGACCAAAGCCCATGATCTTTTCTTTACGCTCAAGTTTGCCTAGCATTTCTCGCTCAGCTTCTTCTGGAGACGTCCAGTTTTCAATCATTTCCATTGCAGCTTCGTTTGCACCGCCATGTAATGGACCACGAAGTGAACCAATTGCACCTGTGATGCATGAATGCATATCTGATAATGTTGATGCACATACACGCGCTGTGAATGTAGAGGCGTTAAATTCATGCTCTGCATACAGAATCAGTGATACGTTCATCACTTGCTCATGCAATTCATTTGGTTTTTCGCCACGCAGTAAATGTAGGAATTGAGCGCCGATTGAATCATCATCAGTGTTTTCTTCTACACGTACGCCATCATGGCTGAAACGGTACCAATAGCAGATGATTGCCGGTAGTGTTGCCAAAATACGGTCTGCAACATCTTGTTGCTCTTCAAACGATTTTTCAGTTTCTAAATTTCCAAGCATTGAAACGCCTGTACGCATCACATCCATTGGGTGCGAGTCAGCAGGAATGCGTTCTAACACCTCTTTCAACGCCTGCGGTAATTGACGCAATGATTTGAGTTTGGCTTTGTATGCTGCAAGCTGTTCTGTTGTTGGTAATTCACCAAAGAAAATCAGGTACGCGACTTCTTCAAACTGACAGTTTTCTGCCAAGTCTTGAACGTCATAACCACGATAGGTTAAGCCCGCACCACTTTTGCCTACAGTTGACAATGCAGTTTTACCAGCTACTTGTCCGCGCAGTCCTGCGCCCGTGAGTACTTTTCCTTCAGCCATTTTTTATTTTCCTTCAGTGAACAATTTATCTAAGGTGTTTTCAAAAGTGTGATAATCGAGGAATTGATAGAGTTCTTTTCGTTGCTGCATTTTATCTAGTACATTGACTTGTGTACCGTCATTGCGGATCGCATGCATTACTTCGAGTGCCGCTTTTTGCATTGCACGTGTTGGTGATAATGGGTAAAGCACCATTGCAATACCCTGCTCGCCTAGTTCTTCTTTGGTGTAGTAAGGGGTATCACCAAACTCTGTAATGTTTGCCAGTACAGGGACACCGACTGCATCGCAGACAGTTTTGTACATGGTAATATCAGTCATTGCTTCAGCAAAGATCGCATCAGCACCGGCTTCTACACATGCACATGCACGGTCAATCACTGCTTGCAGACCTTCTTTCTGCAAAGCATCTGTACGTGCCATCACTACAAAGTTTGAATCAGTTTTTGCATCGACAGCCGCTTTAATACGGTCAACCATTTCCTGCTGCGTCACAATTTCTTTGTTCGGACGGTGTCCACAGCGTTTTTGCGCGACTTGGTCTTCGATATGAACCGCTGCTGCACCCGCAGCAATCATTTGTTTCACAGTACGAGCAATGTTAAATGCACCGCCCCAACCTGTATCGATATCGACAAGTAATGGCGTATCTACACGTTCAGTAATACGACGAACATCTTCCAAAACATTGTCTAAACTGGTCATGCCTAAGTCAGGTAAACCATATGAATAGTTCGCAACACCTGCACCAGATAAATATATGGCTTTATAGCCAACTTCTTTTGCCATCATTGCTGCATAGGCATTTACTGTGCCAATGATTTGTAATGGTTTTTCGATTTCCAATGCTTGTCTAAATCTTAAGCCTGCAGACGTTTGTTGTGTCATATTCCTTTCCACGGCATTTACTTTAATTTTCGAAGTTTGAGTATATCCATATTTTTTTCCAACTCTATGGCTTTGTAGAATATTAACTCTAAAACTTTAGTCAAATATTTCACTTGTCACCTATCTGTTGTTATTCTTTAGTCAAAGATCTCTTATTTATGAGCAAAGCAGAAAAGTACTGATTTTTTTGCTATAATTATCGTCAAATCAGCTCTTTTTTTGTTAAATATTATCACTTTATGCAAGATTTAATACACATTGAACCTTTAACGCATGACCAGCCACAAACACGGCGCGGACATGAACGATGTGTTGCGCTTTTAGAAAGTGCTACGGAGCTTTTTTTAAAACGTGGGTTTGATGCAGTTTCATTAGATGACATCGTGAATCATGCAGGTGGTTCAAAAGCGTCAATCTATAAATATTTTGGTAATAAAGACGGATTATTTAAGGCCATTTGTGACTATCGTCGCTGCTTATTTTTCAAAGATATTTGCCTACCATTTACAGTCAGCCCTGACACCGATATTCGTGCTTATCTCATCAATACTTTAAGTGACTTTCATCAGCATATTGTGATGCCTGAAAATGCGGCATTTATGCGTTTAGTTTTAGAACAAACTGGACGTAATCCGGAAATAGCACGTTATATTCATGAGCAAGGTCCGAAACAAATTCAGAACACCGTTGCGGAAATTTTATATCAAGCACATCAACACGGTTTGCTGTATTGTGAAAACCCGCTGTTTTCGGCTCAATTTTATTTTGGAATTTTGCGAAATTTAGAATGGCGCGTTCTCATGGGCATCACCATTGATGAAAATGATCAAGAAACCATCAATTACATCAGTTATTGCGTCGATCGTTTCCTAGACGGTCACCAAAAGCGCTAGATTTTTTGCAATTTACCTCTCTTATAGTATATTAATCGATTCCTTTTTCTCTAACCAACCAACAACTAATTGTTGTTTTGTTTTTTGATTCAGCAATTATTGTGGAGTAACAATGGCTCTACGTCACTTTCTAACTTTACGCGATTTATCGACTTTAGAACTTAACCAAATTGTACAGCGCGGTATCGAACTCAAGCGCAAACAGCATAACAATGAAGTTTTCCAACCTTTCGTTGGTAAAGTCATGGGCATGATTTTTGAGAAATCGAGCACCCGTACACGTGTATCGTTTGAAGCAGGAATGAGCCAATTTGGTGGTAGTGCAATTTTCCTTTCATCTCGCGACTCTCAATTAGGTCGTGGTGAGCCAGTGGAAGATTCTGCACGTGTGATTTCAAGCATGCTTGATATTGTGATGATTCGTACTTTTGGTCATGACATTGTTGAACGCTTTGCTTCTTATTCAAAAGTTCCTGTCATCAATGCATTAACAGATGATCACCACCCTTGCCAATTACTTGCCGATGTTCAAACATTTGTTGAACACCGTGGTTCTATTGAAGGTAAAACGGTTGCTTGGATTGGTGATGGCAACAATATGTGTAACTCATATATTGAAGCTGCTCATATGTGGGGCTTTAAATTAAAAATCGCTGCACCTAAGGGCTATGAACCTAAAGCAGAATTTCTATCTGAATTTGCACACTGTGTGGAACTTGTTGATTCTGCCGAAGATGCTGCAGTTAATGCAGATTTAATCGTTACAGATGTTTGGGCAAGTATGGGCCAAGAAGAAGAGCAAAAAATTCGTGAAAAAGCGTTTGCTGATTATCAAGTGAATGAACGCCTGATGGATCTTGCTCACGCTGACTGCCTATTTATGCACTGCTTACCTGCGCATCGTGGCGAAGAAATTTCTGAAAATATGCTTGACCACAAAAATGCTGTGGTTTGGGATGAAGCTGAAAATCGCTTACATGCACAAAAAGCACTTGTTGAATTCTTAATTAACGAAAATCTTAAAAAAGACTAAGGTTTTACTTAGATAAAAAAGCACCTTCGGGTGCTTTTTTTGTTTTTGCATGCTTTAATAAAACCATAACTTTTATAAGTGATTAAGATTATGCGTTTAAAAAATATTTGCTTATTGGCTCTTGGATTGAGCTTATCTACTTTTAGCTTTGCTGGTGAACCAAGTGAATTAGATCAATACTTGGTGAAAAATCAGATTTTAGATAGCAATTTTAAAATTAAAAATAAAACAGGTTTAAACGAAATACTGGCTGCCATTAGTGATGAAGATTCACGCACTCTTCCCTATCAAGTTGATCAGAATATGTTGATGGAAAAAATGGAAATTGAAGCGGATAAGATTGAAATTGATGGTATTATCACCATCCCTGATTTTGCGCAATTTGAACAATCAGTCGGTGAACATAAGGTGAAGCAACTCATCAAGCATAATTCACTCCAAAACTGTGAATTACTATTCGAGCATCAATTTCAACGTGTTAATCCATATAAAATTGAAATGGATCTAAGCTCGGGTAGCAATCAATACGAAATTATCATTAAAAATACAGAGTGCAAATTTAAATAAATATCTAATTTCTTACAGCTCTTGGTTTAACTTTTGCATTGTTTAACTTAACGAATTAAACCTTGAGGCTGTAATACAATCACAGCTGCGCCCACCAACACAATGACGCCACCTAGCATATCCCAACGTGTTAGAACTACGTGATCGACAAAACGCAACCACAGCAATGCAGAGAAAATGTAGATTCCGCCATAGGCTGCATAGATACGACCCGAAGCTGCTGGATGCAACGTCAATAACCAAACAAATGCAGCCAATGCAAGCGCTGTTGGAATCCATAACCACTGCGATTTTTGCTGATTTAAAATCAAATATGGGAAGTAACAGCCTAAAATTTCCATCAGTGCTGTCAGTGCAAATAAACCAAATGTGGTCAGCACTTTTGTTAATGGTATGTCCATCATTGAGAAACCCAAATCTAGCGTCGAATAAATATAAAAAACCCGTGCAAGCACGGGTTTTTCGTTAATTAAATTACTTAAGCAGGTTCAGCGGTTTGGTCTTCAAACACTTCGAGTTTTAAGCCCACAGCTTTACCATTTTCTTTCTTCACTGAAACACCAACATTACCGCCATGTTCCGCAAGCTCGCCAAACAAAATCATTTCAGCAAGCGGTTTCTTCAAATGCTCTTGAATTAAACGCTGCATTGGACGAGCGCCCATCAAGCGATCGTATCCTTGCTCTGCCATCCATTCGCGTGCATCTTGGTCAACCTCAAGAACCACTTTTTTGTCATCTAACTGTGCCTGAAGCTCTGTTAAAAACTTATCAACCACACTTTCAATGACAGTTGTTGGCAATGCTTTAAATTGAATAACACCATCTAAGCGGTTACGGAACTCCGGAGAGAAGGCTTTTTTCATCGCGTCTTGGTTATCATTACTATTATCTTGATCCATGAAACCAATGCTCACACGTGAAATTGATTCTGCACCAATATTGGTAGTCAGCACTAACACGACGTTACGGAAGTCAGACTTACGACCATTGTTATCCGTTAATGAACCATGATCCATAATTTGTAATAACAAATTAAAGACATCTGGATGTGCTTTCTCAATTTCGTCTAGTAAAAGTACGCAATGCGGATTTTTATGAATCGCATCGGTCAACAAACCACCTTGATCAAAACCTACATAACCCGGAGGCGCACCAATTAAACGAGATACGGCATGACGTTCCATGTATTCCGACATATCGAAACGTACAAGTTCAACACCTAACAATTTCGCCAATTGCTTAGTGACTTCAGTTTTACCCACACCTGTAGGACCTGCAAAGACAAAATTACCCACTGGCTTATCTGGCGCTTTAAGACCTGCACGAGATAATTTAATCGCAGATGCAAGCGCTTCAATCGCTTCATCCTGACCAAACACCACACGTTTCAGATCACGCTCAAGATTTTCAAGAACGCTCTTGTCATCTTTAGAGACAGTTTTCGGTGGAATACGCGCAATTTTCGAAACGATATCCTCAATGTTTTCAACTGAAATGACTGTATCATCTTGCTCAGCTTTTAAACGACGCTGCGCACCAGCTTCATCAATCACATCAATGGCTTTATCAGGCAAGAAACGATCATTGATAAATTTCGCTGATAGTTCAACAGCAGAAACCAACGCTTGATCTTCGTATTTCACATGATGGAATTCTTCAAATTTGCCTTTTAAGCCACGCAGAATATCAATCGTTTCTGAAATAGATGGTTCATTGACATCAATTTTTTGGAAACGACGAGATAATGCATGATCTTTTTCAAAGACTTGGCGATATTCTTGGAAAGTCGTTGAACCGATACAACGCAAAGTACCATTCGCCAAAGCTGGTTTGATGAGATTCGATGCATCCATCGTGCTGCCCATACTTGAGCCTGCACCGATGATCATGTGAATTTCATCAATAAATAAAATAGCTTCGGGCTTTTTCTTCAAGGCATTTAGCAGTTGTTTTAAACGCTTTTCAAAATCACCACGGTATTTAGTTCCAGCAACTAAAGCACCAATGTCTAAACTAAATACTTCTGCATTTTCAAGCGGTTTAGGTGCTTTACCATTTACAATGAGCCAAGCCAAACCTTCAGCAATCGAAGTTTTACCTACACCTGGGTCACCTACCAAAAGCGGGTTGTTTTTACGACGGCGGCATAGAATTTGAGCTGTACGTTCAATCTCTTTTTCACGACCAATTAGTGGATCTGTTTTGCCTTTTTGAGCTTCAACATTAAGATTGGTCGTATATAGCTCTAATGGGCCAGAATTTGAAGACGTGGTGCTTTCACCATCGAGCTCTTCGATTTCTTCTTCAGCTTGAACTTCATCTTTACGTGTGCCATGTGACAAATACTGCGTTAATGTCAAACGGTTGATTTGATGGCGTTTAAGTAAATACACCGCAAATGAATCACGCTCTGAATACATCGCAACTAAAATGTCTGCACCTTCTACAGTGCGGTCATTTCCACTCGATTGCACATGGAAAATTGCACGCTGCAAAATACGATCAAAACTTTCTGTAGGATGTGGTGCTTGATCGCTATTTTCGCCAAGCTTTGGGGTATGTTGTTCTACGTATTCTTCAAGTTCTTTGCGAAGCACAATAATGTCTGCGCCACATGCTTTCAATGCATTAACAGCGGAATCATTATCCAGTAAAGCCAATAATAAATGTTCTACCGTCAAAAATTCATGTCTCTTTTGACGAGCCATGCTGACAGCCAAACGTAGTGATACTTCTAATTGACGACTGAGCATGTAATCCCCTTATTAATCTTTTGGCTCAATCTGACAAAGTAATGGATGACTTTGCGACCGAGCGTAATTATTGACCTGATTTGCTTTAGTCTCTGCGATATCTCGCGGATAAACCCCTGCAACACCCTTTCCTTCATAATGTACAGTTAGCATTACTTGAGTGGCTTGGTCAAGATTCAAAGCAAAGTATTGTTGTAAAATTTCAATTACAAAGTCCATTGGGGTGTAATCATCGTTCATTAAAACGACAGCATACATAGGAGGACGCTTTAACTCAGGTGGCGCAGTCAATACTTGAATGTCTGAATCACCATCATCTGCATACCTTGGCTGAGAGTCGGGTTTAGATGCCAGTCCACTAAACCAGATTGGTAAAATGAATTTTTAATGTCAGATAAACACGTTTGACGCTTATTGGTTCGCATAGGATTTAGGTTTCACACTTAGTTTGCACTTGCTTCAGTTTGAGGAATTTCTGAAAGGAAGGCAGATTGATTTTCAACAGGCTGACCTTTCGACCAGCTAAAACGGCGAATAACGGGTTTAGAACCGCTTAAACGCACTTCAATAAAGTCTGGACTAAAGCCTTTTGGCATGGTCCAACGTCCAGTGAGTCGCTCACTTTCGCTAAAGTTAAAGTTTTTGTCTTCTAAAGGCACTACAAGTACTTCTGTACCCTTAATTAGACGCAGCTCAACACTTCCAGATACATTACTTTTTGACGGACTTACTTGAACGAGATCAAGTTGGTATTCATACGCATTTTCAGGTAATGGTTTAATCGCTAAATGTTGTACTGCAAGCGGCATACCACCACGTTGGCGCAATACTTCACGATACAAAACACCCAAATTACCGGTTAACTCTTGATCATCACGTGCTTTTTTAACAGCCAAATATAAATCATTTGAATTACTTACAGCGACATCACGCTCTTGGATTGCCGCATTCAAACTTTTATTCAGGCCTGCTAATTCAGTTTTTTGCTTTTGCACCACATCAACAAGTTGCTCTGCATCTGCATCATATCCGACCACAGTTAAGCCCTGACGATGACCAATACTATATCCGAGAAAACCGCTGCTCAATGCAAGTACAACTGCACCAATCGCCAGTGGCATATTCGTCTTCATAAAAGGCGTTTTTTCACTGTTTTCAGGTTCTGACTTGAAATTAGATTCTGTATTCGACATCGTCATCTCTTATTTTTAATTCACTCAAGGCACACATTTAAATCCAGTTTTAAATGTGTGTGAAGTTTTAAATCGTTTCTTATGGTAATAAACCAATGCCTTGAAGTCCTGCATTTTCAGCAAAACTAAACATCAAGTTCATATTTTGTACGGCTTGACCTGCTGCACCTTTCACCAAGTTGTCTTGAGCCACCAAAATCACTAATTTTTTCGGTTGAGGTTTGCAAATCGCAATACGTAATTGGTTCGCACCACGCACAGTACGTGTTTCAGGCGAGCTACCTGCAGGCATAACATCTACAAACTGCTCATTAGCATAGAACTGTTCATATATGCTTTGTAAATCCGCAGAAGCACCTGCGTCTGTCAAATCAATATAGATAGTGCTGAGCATGCCACGAATCATCGGTACTAAATGCGGTACGAATAAAATTTCGTTAAACACACCTTTTTGACCTGAAATATTTTCTAAGGCTTCTACTATTTCGGGATGATGACGGTGACCCGCTACACCATAAGCTTTAAAGTTATCTGCATTTTCAGAATAGATCATACCCAGGCTGGCTTTACGACCTGCACCAGACACACCTGATTTTGCATCAATAATAATGCTTTCAGGTTTCACTAATCCTTCAGCTTTTAAAACTGGTGCTAAACCGAGTTGAACAGTTGTTGGGTAACAACCTGGGTTACCAATCACTGAAGCCTTTTGAATTTTTTCACGGTTTAATTCAGACAAACCATAAACTGAATCTTTTAATAGCTCTGGACAGGCATGGTCTAAACCATACCATTTCTCAAATTGAGCTAAGTCTTGCAAGCGGAAGTCAGCAGCAAGGTCAATCACTTTAGTATTTGCAGCAACTAACTCTTCTGCGTATTTCATTGCAACACCGTGCGGCGTCGCAAAGAATACAACGTCACATTGTTTTAGTTCTTCAATATTTAGATCTGAATAGCAAAGGTCTGTATGTCCACGCAAGCTTGGGAACATATCATCCACACGGCGGCCATTTTCAGTACGCGAAGTTAAAACTTTCACTTCTGCATTTGGGTGTCGCAGTAAAATACGCAGTAATTCAACACCTGTGTAACCTGTACCGCCGACAATACCTACTGAAATCACGCTCATTACCTCTATTCAAAGTATCCATTTGATGACTGCGTAGTATGACAGGAAGTTACGGTTTTCTGAACTGTTTTGACATATAAAGCTTCACTTTATAATGTTAGCTTATCTTCTGAATCCTATTAAGTCAGATCATGCATATAAATCCTGATCATTACCTATCCACAGCTCAAGGTCGTGTCTTCACTAAAGAAAGAAATATTCCAGCATGGCAATGCTGTTTTGACGCTTTTAAGCATGAATTAAAAACTAACCCAAAGGTTAAAATCATTTATATATTGATCGGATGCCAAGGGGCTGGGAAATCAACTTGGGCCAAAAACCAAATATCCCGCGAACCTGAAAATATTATTTTTGATGCTATTTTAGTAAAGCAATCTGAACGTCTACCGATAATTGAGCAAGCTAAATAATTGGGTAAAAAATGCGTTGCTGTATGGTTTCAAATCCCGCTCGAGTTATGCATAAAAAGAAACGCTCAACGCCCTTCAGATGAAATAGTCGATCTGATGGCATTAACCAATGTTTATTACGCATTAGAACCGCCTACATACCAAGAAGGATTTGATTTAATTGAAATAATATATTAAGAAATGCTTTAGTGTTTACAACTTAGTGCCTTTAATTCAGAGCACCCACCACCAAGGCATTGCCGTCATTTTTAGTATTTTTCGATGCTGCTGAAAATTTATATCATGCTTTTGCACTTCAGCCCAAAAGTTTGGGCTATGGTCAAAGTGCTTAGTATGCGCTAACTCATGTACAGCCACATAACGCGTGATTTCCAACGGAAAAAGTACCAGCCCACTATTCAACATAATGTCATGCTTTGCAGAACAGCTCCCCCAGCGAGTTTTGGGCTGACGAATTGAGCAATCACCATATTTCAAGCCTGTTTCACTGCTCACTTGCTTTAAATAAATTGGTAAATACTCTTTGGCATAAGCAATCACAAAGCTTTTTAAATATTGCTCAGGCTGCCGATCACTGATGAATAGCTGATGATTTTCTTCATCTAAGATGAATGAATGTTTTTGAACTTTATAAACAATACTTAAAGGCTGTTCTAAATTGAATAGTTTTAATTCTACTGGTAGCGTTTTATCAATCTGCCCTGCTTTTTCCTGCTGCTTCTGCCATGTCTCAATCATCCATTGTTCTGATTGTTTCAGAAAATCTTGAACTTGGCGCTGTGTACAAAACTGGGGAACCGTTAATTTAATTTGAGTTGGTTCTACACGCAGCCTTAAGCGTGTGGCATGTAATTTTCGGGTGATTTGAATTTCAGGAAGGTTTGGGATCATATTTTTTATTAATTTTAAATCCTCCCTAACCCTCCTTTTACAAAGGAGGGAAAATCACCTAAATAAATTCAGGTGAAAAGTCCCCCTTTAATCAAAGGGGAACTTTAGGGGGGATTCTAATAGAACAGATTAAACCGCAGTACGCTCTTCAATACCGTTATCGGTCGCAACAACAGCAATATCCGCTTTGTTTAATGCAAAGATACCGTTACACACTACACCTGGAATGTCATTCAAAGTCTTTTCAAGTTCCAATGCATTTAGGATATTTAAGTTGTGTACGTCTAAAATTACATTACCGTTATCTGTTACTACGCCTTCACGGTATACAGGGTCACCGCCCAAAGAAACGATTTTACGTGCCACAGCAGAACGTGCCATTGGAATCACTTCTACAGGAAGCGGAAATTCACGTGCCAACTGATCAACCCATTTAGAATCATCTACGATACAAACGAATTTTTTCGCAATAGACGCCACGATTTTTTCACGAGTCAACGCTGCGCCGCCGCCTTTAATCATGTGCATATGACGGTCGATTTCATCCGCGCCATCTACATAGGCATCTAAACCTCCAACGTGGTTCATATCAACCACTTCAATGCCTAATTTTTTCAAACGTTGTGCAGTTGCTTCAGAACTTGCAACAGCAGCTTCGAGTTGAAGCTCTGGCAATAATTCGATGAGGAAGTTCACAGTACTTCCTGTACCAACACCCAAAATACCGCCCTTTGGCAAATGCTTTAACGCAGCTTTTGCAGCAGCTTGTTTCTTTTCATCTTGGGTTGCATACAGACTCATAACTTGGCTCAACTATTTTTTGACATTAGACGCTGATTTTTCAGCCCAAATGTACAGGGGTTTGTTACAATAAACCCCTATTTTAAACTGTTAGATGGAAAATTAACATGCTGTCTCGTTTGGTTCGACAAATATTACAGGCAACGGTCTATGACGTTGCAATCGAAACCCCACTCGAAGCAGCGCCACGAATTAGTGAAAAACTAAACAATAACATTCGCTTTAAACGCGAAGATTTACAACCTGTCTTTTCTTTCAAGCTACGCGGTGCCTACAACCGTATTAGTCAATTACCGAAATCTCAGTTGGAACGTGGCGTTATTACTGCTTCTGCAGGTAACCATGCTCAAGGCGTGGCATTATCTGGTAAAAAGTTGGGTATTCGCGCCATTATTGTTATGCCTAAAACCACACCAGACATTAAAGTACAAGCGGTTAAACGCTTAGGCGGTGAAGTGGTTCTGCATGGCGATTCTTTTGATGTAGCCAATAAATACGCAATCCAATGTGCAAAAGATGAAGGTATGACCTTTATTCCACCTTATGACGACGAACTCGTTATGGCCGGTCAAGGAACCATTGCCAATGAAATTCTTCGTCAATGGCGTGATGTGGACTATGTATTTGTTGCTGTAGGCGGTGGCGGTCTTATTGCCGGTGTAGCTGCTTATCTTGGTGATGTGGCACCGCATGTTAAAGTCATTCCTGTTGAATATGACGAATCAGCATGTTTAAAAGCCGCATTTGAATCTGGCGAACGTGTGATACTGCCTTCTGTTGGCTTATTTGCTGACGGTACGGCGGTTGCACAAATTGGTGAAAAACCATTTGAAGTGATTCAGCTACAAAAATCAGATAACTCAGGCCCTATTGTTGAGCGTGAAGTTGTACTGGTAAATACCGATGAAATCTGTGCAGCGATTAAAGATACCTTTGATGAATGCCGCAGCATTGTAGAACCGTCAGGTGCAATGGCACTTGCAGGTATTAAAAAATATGTTGCTGAGCATGGCCTAGAAAATAAAAATATGGTGTCGATTGTTTGCGGTGCAAACATGAACTTTGACCGTCTGCGCTACATTGCAGAACGTACCGAACTGGGTGAACGTAAAGAAGCGATCTTTGCTGTGACCATTCCAGAAGAAAAAGGTTCATTCCTTCAATTCTGCCGCGCACTACAAGGCCGTAACATCACTGAATTTAACTACCGCGCTAGTAATTCTTCTGCTGCTCAAGTCTTTGTGGGAATCAGTCTCAAAAATGGCGAGAAAGAACGTCAGGAAATTTTTGAAACTTTAAAATTCCAATACGATGTAGATGATCTTTCTGATGATGAAGTCGCTAAGCTTCATATCCGTTATTTAATTGGCGGTCATGCAGATATCGAGAATGAACGCCTATTCCGCGTGGAATTCCCAGAACGTCCGGGCGCACTACTGACTTTCTTAGAACGTCTTGGTCCGACCCATAACATCACCCTATTCCACTACCGTAACCACGGTGCTGCGGAAGGTCGTGTATTGGTGGGTATGGAAGCAACAGATGCCAAACAAAACCCTGATGGTTTGATTGAAACATTGGAAAATATTACCTACCCATATGTTGAGATTACAAATAATCTCGGTTATCAACGTTTCTTGAAATAAATGAGACTTCTATAAAAAAGCTGGAATCTAGATTCCACTTTTTTATTTGTATCAATTCTTTTCTACATCAAAATAAATATATTTATCAATTTAATTCATCAACGCTATCATTGTTGTTAAATTCATCACACACTATAATCCATTGAAAATAAAACAAAATGGATAATTAAAGTTGAATATTTATGCCTTATTTATGATCGTTATTGTGGGTATAGGTGGACATTTTTATGTATATCCGGCTTATCAACTTAAGCAAGAGGAAGATAAGATTCGTTAAAATATGAAATAAATTCCAAATCAATCCCGTACGCAAAATCTAGAAAATATTTACGGTTATACCGCGCAGGCTGAAATGCTGAATCAATATCCAAATTACATTGTTTATATTCGCTTTGATGAGCTAAGTGATCAAACCGCTCCCGAACCTGTTCAAGCCATCCTCCGTGAATTTTCATGCGATGGCTTAAACCGTTTAAAGAACAATTCTGAGCTTGTTCGTAAAGCCACTCTAAATGTCATTAAAGAAGATCAGCATCAATTTCAATACATTCTAAAAAATAAATTAGGCTATTAAATTTTTAAATATCAACAATTTATGTATAATTACCCCAACATTGCTGAACTTTATGCCTATCAAAACACTGAAGAAATTAAAAATTAGAGCTTTTCGGTTTAGATGGATTATGTAAATTTTCATAGCCGCTCTAGGCTGAACAAGCTAACATCAACATATTCAATAACTTTAGAATAATTTAGGAATACGGCATGGCTCAATTCGCTGTGATTGGCTTAGGAAGTTTTGGCGCAACTGTAGCCACAGAACTCATGGGTTTAAAACACGATGTCATTGGAATCGATAGCAACAAAAAGTTTGTTGAAAGTATTTCGGACCAACTGACCCATGCAGTGATTGCTGATGCAACAGATGAGCACGTTTTACAAGAACTCAATATTCAAAATTGTGAAGCCGTCGTTGTCGCAATTGGTGAAGATATTGAAGCCAGCATCTTATGTGTGCTCCATCTTAAAAACATGGGGATCAACAAAATTTGGGCCAAAGCCAAGTCCAAAGCGCATCACATGATTTTAACCCATTTAGGCATCAGCAAAATCATCCATCCTGAAGAAGATATGGGTGTCCGTGTTGCCCAGTCACTGAGTTATCCAATGGTGAGCCGCTACATGGTGCTCGAAGATGATCATTATTTGGTGAAAGTTGAAATTAAAGAATCACAACAAGGCACGCGTTTAAATCAAATAATGGATCATGTCCCTGAAGTGAAGACAATATTGCATAAACGTGGCACCGAGCTTCAATATAGTTTAGATCCGAACCTGATTTTACAAACAGGCGATATTTTAGTGGTTGAAGGTTTACTCGAACATTTACGTCGACTGGCTAAACACTTTAAAGCAACTTTGTAATCAGCGTCGAGCTCCTTTTGCACATAATCACGCAAGATGACAGTAAAAAAACATGAAACTTCACAATAAACAGCGTAATACCATTAATCTCAGCCCACCCAGTATTTTGGCATTGGGTTTTCTTGGGCTCATTATCATTGGCACCTTGCTGTTAAAACTCCCTTATTCACATCATGGGGATTTAAGTTGGATCAATGCCCTCTTTACAGCGACCTCTGCCGTGACCATTACAGGACTTTCAGTTGTGAATGTCGGCGAAGCCTATACGGTGTTTGGTAAAGTCGTGATTATGGGGTTACTACAATGCGGTGGTCTCGGTTTTATGACCTTTGCGATATTGGCCGCTATGAGTTTGTCCCCTAAAATTGGGCTAAAACAACAAATTATGGCTCAAGAAACCATTGGACAAACCAGCCTTGCCAAAGTGACCATGACCATCAAAGGCGTACTGCTGTATTCGCTATTTTTTGAAATGGTGGGAACGGTTATTTTGACCATCGCTTGGATGCAAGAATACAATTTTAACCAGGCCCTGTTCTATGCTGCCTTTTATAGTGTTTCAGCATTTAATAATGGTGGATTTTCATTATTTCCCAATAGTTTAATGAGCTTTGCTGACCGTTATTTCATTACGTTTACCATCAGTATGCTTTACATTATTGGGGGTATCGGCTTTTTGGTACTGATGGACATTAAGCGCAATAAAAGTTGGAAAAAACTCAGCACCAATAGCAAGCTGATTTTATCGACCATTGCAGGCTTAAATGTCTTTGCCTTCATCACCATTTGGTTATTAGAAGCCAATAATGCTGCAACCTTAGCCACGATGTCACTAGGTGATCAAGCCCTAAATGCTTGGTTCCATGCAACGGTTCCACGTTCATCCGGTTTTAACAGCTTACCCATGGAAAGCATGAGCGATGCATCATCACTCGTCACGATGTTACTAATGTTTATTGGAGGTGGTTCTCTCAGTACAGCTGGTGGCATCAAAGTCGGGACGTTTATTATTGTTGTACTCAGTGTGGTCAGTTTTTTAAGACGTGAAGACGAACTGCGTGTGTTTAACCATTCTGTTTCAGAAAAAACTACCTTTAAAGCATTAGCGGTGATTTTCATTACAGTAACGTTGATTTTCATTGGTTTTTTCAGTCTATTGCTACTCGAACCTGACAAACGCTTTTTAGACTTACTCTTTGAAGCAGTGTCCGCTGCCTGTACAGTAGGCCTATCTCGTGGCATCACCAGTGACTTACAACCCGCCAGTTTAGTCGCCCTGATATTATTAATGTTCGCAGGCCGCCTTGGACCCTTAACACTGGCTTATCTGATTGCTACACCGAAGAAGAGTCGTTTAAAACACCCGCCTTCTGAGATCCAAATCGGTTGATTTGTACATTTTCACTCAGCCATAAAAAAACCACGCCGTAGCGTGGTTTTTTATTTGCGAAGCATTAGAACCAATTCATTAATGACACACCGACACCGACATAGGTTGCACGATGGTTATAGTCAATCAGGCTTTCACCATAGCCATCAAACAATTGAACTGTGCCGCGTAATTTACCATTGATTGGGAAAGTCCAATCGAACTGCACCGCACCATGTGAATCATCACCACCTTTCAATGAATGACGTAACATCAAACTAAAGTCATGATCTTTATGACGATAAAACGCTGTTAAATCCCCACGTCCTATATAATCGGTAATGTCAGGGTTGTTATCATCTTTGGTATCTTCTTCGAAACGATACCAAGGACGTAACATCAGTGCAAAATTGTCACGTTCAAATCCTAGATTTAACATGACACGGTTCCAACTCCGCGATAAGGGATCAGAACGCCCATTAGACTGATGGTTAAAAGTTAAGCCCAGCATACGCCAGTTCAAACCCAAGAGTTCATAGTTGGTACGAAAAACCAGACTGGCTTCAGGCTCATAGTTGGTTTCACGGAATGGTCGAGATTCATCTTCGTTGTAGACTTGCCAACGAGAAGACTGGGTATAGCCCAACCAGATATCACCATTATCACCAAATAAGTTTTCAACAGCTTTGGTTTTTAATGACAATTGGAACTTGGCTTCCATCGATTTCAGGTTTTGTTCCTGATCGGCTTGTACCGTGTTATTTTCATTCGGGCTAGATGGACGTTCATTTTTATCCGATGTCCAATATCCCGGCATTAAATACACAGGCTGATAGCCGCGAATATTCCATGTTCCCAATTTACTTTCTGGAGAAAGCTCCCAACGACTATCCAATAATGAAAGATTTGGATTGAGGTTCGGTGCTTCTACAGCAAATAAACGGTCCGTAAACGCATGACTGACTTTTTCTTTCAAAGTCAGCTTTTCAGTCGGCTCAGGTTTAATTTCTTGGGCGGCTTGGCGCTCAGAAACCAACATTTCTTTTTCACCAGGTTGCACTTTAAACAAAGCGTCATAACACGATAATCGCTCTGCATTTGACTCAAGTGCCACACATGCTTCAGCGGTAGCTGGTTTAACAGCCACTTCCGCATTTTGTGCATTTACAGTATTGACATACATTGAACTGAGCGCAATGAGGCTCAGTTGCAATGTCGTACGCTCAAGAGATTTGAACGCCATAAAAACCCCTTTTTTTGTTTTAATTCACTTGTTTTATTTCGAAACCAAGCTCAACCAAAGCATCTCGCTTAGCCACCGGTGCAACCACAGCTTTCGTCGGTTGTTGTTCAACCAAGTACGCCACAGCAACACGTTTTAGATCTTCCAAAGTCACATTCAAAAGACGTTCACGTAACATTTGACGGAAAGCTGGCGTGCGTTTATGCAATAAAGCATAACAAGCTGTAATAGCTTCACCCGCTGGTGATCCCGGTTTATCCATGCTAGCAATTAGACCCAAAATCGCTTCTTCTAGCTGATGAGGTTGTTGTTCAGCATTCAGTAGCCACTGCACACTTGCGTCAAAATCTTTAAACGTTTCAGCTAAACGTGGGTCACGGTAGCTATAGAAACGGAATGAACATGCATTACCGTCATAGCTTGCTCCGCCACCATAAGCACCACCTTTTTCACGAATCGCGCTATGCAAGAAGCCATTACGCAAATAAGCCGCCAAAATCATTAAAGGTGCTGCATCAGGATGCGACACTTCCACCGCAGGATATGCTGAAGCGCAGAACTGAACATTGGCTTGAATGAGCCAAGCTTCGTCATTGTTGCTATCTGCAAAATTCACTTGAGTTAAATCATGTGGGTTATCGTCAATCGCCACTTTATCCCAAATGGTTTGAACTTCCTCAACCAATCGGTCTGAATGATGTTCTTCACACACCACCAAGAATTGTTTTGGTGCTTTAAGCAAACGGTTATGAATTAACTTAAGCTCATCAATCAAGGCATTATAAGCCGTGTCGTCTTGCTCAATTTTGCTGACAAGTTCTGACAACCAGTTCAGCGCGCCTAGGCCTGTATTATGATAATCACGTAACGCCAATGCACTATGTTGACGACCTGCAATTTGCATTGCATAGCTATGACCAGAGCCAGAAACACGTGAATGCCAACGTGCTTTACGTTGTTGCAATAACTCTACGATACGGTTTTTCTCATCAAAACGTAGCTGTTCAAAAGCCAATTTCAATAAGCGAATGGCTTCAAGATTATTCACCAATGATTTAGTGGTCAACGTTAGCCAAGCACTAATTTGACCTTTATCGTCCACTTTTGAACGCAGCGATGCGCCCATACCTAAACCGCCACTCACAGCTGTTTGCAACTGTTGTAGCTCTAAGTAGTCGTATTCACCTGCACCAACTTCACCCATCAAAATCGACAAGAGGTTGAAATACGGCGATTGCACCACTTCATCAGGAATCTGAATCAAAACTTGTTGGTAATAAAGACCATTGGTGCCTGCATGGTAAAGATTTAACGGCGTATCCAAGCCATTACTGATAATTTCGCGTAATTGACCTTGTACAATCTGTAATTGTGCAGGAACGTCTTCTAAACCTACTTTAGGCAATAGGTTCAAATCATCTGGGGTATCTTGACGAATGTTCAGTGCTTCAGTCTGCGCAATAATCTCTGCTTTTTGCGCTTCAGTTAAATTCGCAACAATTTCTTTTAAACGTGCTTTTTCTGCTGCCGCTTCCAACGCATTTTTTTCAGCATCTGGAACCAAAGTTA
This sequence comes from Acinetobacter sp. CFCC 11171, assembly GCF_003268405.1. Classification (NCBI taxonomy): domain Bacteria; kingdom Pseudomonadati; phylum Pseudomonadota; class Gammaproteobacteria; order Moraxellales; family Moraxellaceae; genus Acinetobacter; species Acinetobacter sp. CFCC 11171. The sequence goes on from NZ_LQXP01000001.1 coordinate 29,757, forward strand.
ATTGCACACGATGTTGATTGTCAAGCAAGTAAGTTTTGATTAAGTTAGATAACCACATTGGGTCTTTCAACTCTTCCTTCACTTGTTCAATGGCCGTATCCACATCCCAAACATCCACAGGGTCTGAATGGTGAATCGCACTGCTTAAACCATTCAGAATTAAGCTTAGGCCATATGGTGTACCATCACCATTGATTTCACGCTGATGCAATTCAATTTGATGCAAAATCGCCTCAACTAAAGCCGGGTCAACAGGCTTAGCCGCAACGTCTTCTAATACTTTAAACACGCCATTTTTAAATTGTTCTGCATGCTCAGGGTTGGAACCTTGAATTGCACAGTAGAACGTCATTTCATAGTTTGAGTCATCTACGCCCATGAATGGACCAGTAGACTGTGCATAACCACAGGTTTCTAAGTAATGACGTAATGGCGAAGCAGAATCTTCAAGCAATACCCCCTCAACCAAACGCATCCCTAAACGTAATTTGATATTACTTGCTTCAGGCAATAACCAAGAAAGCACATGATAGGTTTTGTCTTTGAGGTCTTCAGCATCAACTGCATACGTTTCAGTTACAGTTACAGGCGCAGTTAAACGACGCTCAGGTTTTGAATACAGCGTTTGACCTTTTTCAAATTTTGACAAAGCAAGCGTTTCAAACTGTTCTTGTAAGTTATATGCAGGCTCATTACCAAAGGTCATGAACACGGCATTACTTGGGTGATAATGTGATTTGTAGAAACTTACTAACTCTTCATAGCTTAAGTCAGGAATGTCTTTCGGATCACCGCCTGAGTTGTAATGATAAGTTGTTTCTGGGAATAAATGATGGGCAAGTTGGTGATACAACTGATCTGAAGGTGAACTCATTGCACCTTTCATTTCATTAAATACCACGCCTTTATATACCGCTTCGCCATTTTCTAGCTCAATACGAATCCCTTCTTGCGCAAAATCAAGCGGGTTCAAATTCGCAGCAAAAGCAGCATCCATATAAACTTCTAACAAGTTTTGGAAATCTTTTTTGTTTTGCGTTGCAAATGGATATGCTGTCCAATCCGCTGCGGTAAACGCGTTCATAAACGTATTGAGTGAACGACGAATCATTAAAAAGAATGGGTCACGTACAGGGAACTTTTCTGAGCCACACAGTGCCGTATGCTCAAGAATATGCGCCTCACCTTTTGAATCCATAGGCTGCGTACGGAAGGCAACTAAAAATACGTTTTCGTCATGGTTTGTGGCTAAGTGATAATGCACCGCGCCAGTCACTTTGTGTTTATATTCAGACACTAAAATGTCTAAAGCTTCAACATGATGTTGACGAATCAACTGAAACGCGGGATGTACAGTTTGAGAAATGGTTTCAGTGACATCTACAGTCATGTGTGCTCCTAATCTATTCATTTAAATTAGGCAAAGTATACCTTAAAAAATCACAACTAGATTCACCGAAACAACATTTCCAACTGTTTTAATCAACTTGAACTTTAATTTTAAAAATCACTTGTTTTCGCACTAAAACATTTAGACTGGTTTTATGGATTGCCTATCATTTCGTGTTGACCAATAGACACAAATCACAATCGCCAATAACAATACAAAGGAAGCCATAAAGCGACTTATATCCAATCCACCTGAACTGATTGGCTTATTTAGAAAATCGCCGACAACTGCGCCCAATGGACGTGTCAAAACAAAAGTAGCCCAAAATAAAATCGTCTTTGAGACCCGACTAAAAAAGTACAACAACGCCATCGATAGAATTAAACAACCAAATAACCAAATGCCACCGCTATAGCCTAATCCTGCACTATCGGAAGTCCAGTCCCCCAAAGCTGTACCTAGCGTTTGAGAAAATGTAATCGTCAGCCAATAAAAGATCTGTGTTTGTGGCAAATTCTCTACACTCGGATTAATTGACCCTTCGACCTGATACCAGCTGAAAAGCGATATGAGCACCAAACTCAGTAACAGCAAACTACCACCCAAGTAGCCAATACCTAAAGAACGATCTACAAAATCCGCTAAAGTCGTACCGACCGTGGTACTGGCAATAATCGTGGCCCAATATAAATAAGGTTTATAGGCTTTGGACTTTATTTGAAAATACACCAAACTGATAAATATGCCTGCGGAAATAAAGGTACTGAGTAGATAGCCCAAATTTAAGGACATGGACAATGCATCACCACTGGTTTCACCAAAGGTGGTCGCAAAAATTTTGGTCAACCAAAACAGTGCGGTAATCTCAGGGACTTTTTTAACGTAGTCTTGTAGCTCAGACACTTGCATATGCATCACTCTATGCAGTTATTTTGATGCTTATATCTTCGATAACTAAAATGAATTTTTGCTTAAAAATTTGCTTAAAATAAGGCGCTCTTTTTTAGAATTATCACAAGAAAAAAGCACCCGATATCGGATGCTTCATTTAAAGTGTTTACTGTCTATTTTTGGATTGAAAACTAAACCAGATATTTGAAATAATTATAATTTGGATGGCTTTCAACATAGACATAATTCTGTTTTTGATAGAATTTTGCAGCATTTTTAAGCTCAGTATTTAAGCACAGTGCAGAAAAGTGTTTTTTTGCACCCTTTTCCAATTCCACCAACAGCTGCTTACCCACGCCATGCTGACGGTACTGCGGATGCACATAGAAACGGCGAACTCGTCCAATCCGTTCTTCTACACCAGTATCACCCCATTGCTGATTTAAACCGCCACAAGCAATCAATTTATCGCCATCATAAGCAAGCAATAATTGCTCACCCGTTTGGTCAAAACGATTTTTACCACTTTGATATTCTTCAATTAAACGGTGTATAAATGTATAGCCTTCATGCTGCGCCAAAGCAGCAATATTTTCGATTTGAGCAGGAAGTTGCTCTGCTGGACGAATCGTAATTTCCATATATTCACACTTTTAATCTGTTATCTATTTATGATGACCAAATCATCTTGATTCAGTCTGAACACCCTATAGCTCTATAAAAGTAAAAATTTTCGATTTGCACAATAGCAAAGCTGATTAAAACGGCAACTAATTCAAAAAAAATGTAAAAATATAATGGATTTGCCCGATTTTTATACACACCTGTCCTTTAATTGAATTTTCTTCAACAAACTACAGCATTCCTGAGCATTCGTGTAAACTTAGCACTTTCATTTTTTTGATGTGAACATACAACATGGCAACTGTTGACCTTTTTGCAATTGGTAATGCACTTATTGACCAAGAATTTAAAGTCTCTGACGAATTCCTAATTCAACACAATCTGCAAAAAGGTACGATGCAACTGACTGATGGTGATACTCAAACAGCCCTTTATAACAATCTAAAAGCGACTCAAGAATATAAAGGTCAAGCTTCTGGTGGTTCTGCAGCAAATACTACGGTTGCTTTTAGTGCTTTAGGCGGAACTGCATTTTATGGTTGTCGTGTCGGCAATGATGACTTAGGTCAAATTTACCTAAATGGTTTAAACGACGCAGGTATCCAAACTGCAACTCAATCAATCAGTGAAGGTGTAACCGGCACATGTATGGTATTGGTCAGCCCTGATTCTGAACGTACGATGCATACTTACCTCGGTATTACTGCTGAATTAACTGATAGCCAAATTGATTTTGGCAGCTTAAATACTGCGAAATGGTTATATATCGAAGGTTATCTTTCAACATCAGATAGCGCGTGTCTTGCGGTAAAACAAGCACGTCAAATCGCCAAAGCCAATGGTGTACAAATTGCATTGACCTTATCTGATCCAGCAATGGTGCAATATGCACGTCAAGGTCTAGATGAGTTACTCGATGATGGCGTGGACTTATTGTTCTGTAATGAACAAGAAGCGCTGATGTACACAGAAACAGATCATTTAGATGCTGCACTTGCTAAATTGCAATCACTAAGCAAACACATTGTCATTACATTAAGTGCCAAAGGCGCCTTAATCCATAATGAAGCAGCAACATTTACCGTGCCAGGTCGTAAAGTTACCGCAGTAGATACCAATGGTGCAGGTGATGCATTTGCTGGTGCTTTCCTATATGCACTGAATGCAGGTCATGACTATCAAACGGCTGCTGAACTTGCCATCTTGATTTCAAGTGAAGTTGTGGCTCAGTTTGGTCCACGCCTAGCAGTTGAAGACTATGCTCAGCTTTTACAATCATTTCAAAAGGAATGTGCTTAATGTTTAAAATTTGCATGACGGATGATGTGCCAGAACGTGAAGCACGATCATTCGAAACGCCTGAAGGTGAAACGATTTTTATCACCCAACGTGATGGCATGTTTTACGCTTATCAAAATAACTGCCCACACTTGCACGTAGAACTTGAGTTTCTAGAAAATCAGTTTCTAGATCGTGACCAAGAATTTATTGAGTGCTCAACACATGGCGCCCTGTTTATGGTCGAATCTGGGGAATGTATTTCTGGTCCATGCCAAGGTCAAGCCCTTGAAAAAGTGAACATTAACGTGCATTCTGATGGTGGAATCTACCTCACAGAAGAATAAACACTGGAATACAATCATGTCCGCATTTTTAACAGACTATAACTTAATACCCTTTCATTTAAGTTTATTAGCCGTACTGTTATTGGGCATGGTTGAAACCATTGGCTACTATATCAATATTAGTCCTAGCCAAGTTTTAAAAAGAATTGCCCCTCAGCGCATACAAGAGTTGGCATTATTGAATGTCAAATTTTCCAAGTCTCTGATTTTGTTCTTTTTACTGATGAATTTTAGCTTTGCAGGCTATGTACTTCAGTTTTGCATCCATGCCAAAGAAGGTCAATTCGTTCCCGCTTATTATCTGATTTTACCTGCGTTGATTATTGCCATATTCTTTACGGTATTTATGATTCATTGTTTGGATCAGGTTATCCCACCCAAATATAAAAAACAAACCGTTAACCTACTGGGTCGTCTAGCCACCATTTCAAGTGGAAATGCCCGTCCCGGCTTTTCAGCTCAAGCGCGGGTGCGTGATGAGTTTGGTCAACTACATTATGTGCAAGTTGAGCCAGAATTTGGTGAGTTAGAGTTTCAGTCGAAAATCATTTTGATTCATCAAAAAAATCACACTATATTGGCAAACAAATCAGTATGTCGAACCGTTTATTTAATCCATCCTAGTGACAATCTAAGCGTCACATTGTTATCATTTTTCAAATCATAAAAAAGCCAGTGTTCACTGGCTTGTATTCAATCAAATACCTAAATCGATATTTTGATTAACGCTTCAGGAAACCTGAGACCAAATTCATCACTTGTTGAATATCAGCATTCGCTTCTTGCTGATTGGTTTGTCCAGCTTGTGGCGTCAATGAGTCAATAATTTGCGGCAATACCCTTGAAATTGCGCTATATACATCTTGTTTCTGAGTTTGTGTTTCTTGTGCAACTTGCTCCACTTCGGCATCATCAAATAAATTTTGTACTTGTTGATTAGTCACAGCAGCATTATCACCAGGGCCTGTAGATACCCAATCATCAACCTGACTGCTCAAGCCCTGTCCACGTAATTTATCCAAAGCACCTTGTAGGCCACCTTGTTTTTGAATCCAAGCCAGCACCAGAGGTAACACTGCTACTAAAATGGTTGATGCATTACCACCGCTACTACGTTGCTGCGGCTGCGCTGCACCACCCAGTTGGCCCAACACAGAGCCTAAAATTCCACCCAAACCACCCGCTTGGTTTTGAGCATTGGTTTGGTTATTTTGAGTGCCTGCATTTGCGCCCAATTGACCCAGCACCGAACCTAAAATACCACCCAGACCACCTTGTTGATTTTGATTGTTTGCACCACCAAGGGCCTGCTTTGCTAAAATCTCAACAATATTATTTAAATTTGTCATTTTATTTTTCCCAGTGAAACCTAGATAAATTCATTACAGCATACGTGGGAAAACACAGATTTATCATAAATGTTTGTTAATTTTTGCAATTTCTCGCAGGCTAAGTATTTGTTACCAACGGAATTTATCCCAGTTTTCAGGATTTGCCCAAAATTTAGAGTTAAACCAATCTGGAATATGTTTATAAGTCAAAATATTAAACTGCCATAAAGCAAAATCACTTTCATGCGTGGTTTTATCAATGAGCTGAGTAAAGCCTAAAGCACGTAATAATTGTTCATCGTGTAACTTACTCACCACCACGATGCGTTTGGCAAATAGGTCACGCAATTTTACCAACATCTGAGTTTTCTGCTGCTGATCCAAACTCAACATCGTTTCAGTATCAAGAATCACAAATCCAAGGTCAAAACGCTGGGTAAAAGGCAGATTTAAAAACTCAGTTACGTTAAAATGTTGCCATTGAATTGGATGAAATTGATTGTATTGCTCAAGATCCTGACCAATACTGATTGCGGTTGAAATGGGCTGCTCTTTTGACAAATCGTCTAGCATAGAAGTGATGACATTTTGTTCAGCCATTGACCGCATCCTTAATAATGAAGTGAGTATTCGTATGGAACTACAAGGCATTTGCCATAAAATGCATGCAGGTCTTAAAGACCTTAGTGTAACTGATCAACATACACACAAGGCAAATGTTGAGTATAAATTTATTATAGATCGCTCAGAAGTTGATCTACCGTTTAGCCTTGGCCAAGAAATTGAAATTGAAGCCACTGGAAATATCTACTGCATTTCTTGCGGCGCAAAAACGCCTAAATCGTATTCACAAGGTCATTGCTTCAAATGCATGAAGACTAAGGCTTCTTGTGATATGTGCATTATGAAGCCTGAAACCTGTCATTATCATCTCGGGACTTGCCGTGAAGATGATTTTGCCCATGAAGTTTGCTTTCAACCGCATATTGTCTATTTAGCCAATTCGAGTGCCTTAAAAGTGGGGATTACTCGACTTGGTCAAATGCCTACACGTTGGCTGGACCAAGGTGCGACGCAAGCTTTGCCTATTATGAAAGTTGGTTCACGTCGTCTATCTGGTCAGCTTGAAGTCATGTTTGGAACGCAAGTGGCCGATAAAACTGATTGGCGTAAATTGCTCAAAGGTGAAGCAGAACCCATCAACCTGATCGAAATTCGCGACCAATTGGTAGAAGAATTCGCACCTAAAATTCAGACCATTCGCGAAGAATTTAGCCAAAATTTAGAGTTTAATGAAACCGTCGAACTGTTAGAAGATGAGTTACCACGCCAATTTATCTACCCGGTAGATGAATATCCTGAAAAAATCAAATCGCATAATTTGGACAAAACACCGATTATTCGAGGAAAATTACAAGGGATTAAAGGTCAGTATCTGATTTTGGATACCGGTGTGATTAATATTCGAAAATACACGGGCTATGAAATTAAAGTACGTACTTAAATCGACTTAACGTGTCTAATTAAGTTTAAAAAAGCGAGATATTTCTCGCTTTTTTTCACACACTTTACCGATTTGATTCATTGAACAGTTGAAAGAAACTTTAAATATGGCAACGCCATTAACTGCTCCGCTTCTAAGATAGGCATATGACCAACATGGTCTAAAATCAGAGGCTTTTCGGCTTTTTTTAAAAAAGCGTCTCAGTTCTTCTGCCACTTCAACATTGATAATCTGATCTTGCTTCCCCCAGATAATAAACACAGGTGCATCAATGCCTCGTGCAGCCAAAGCAAAGGACTCTGGCGTATACAAGGTCGCCATTTTTTGCAGTTGCTCCACCATTTTATTGGTTTGTTTAGACTGAACTATCATCAACTTTTCTTGCCCAATTTTTAATTCTTGTGGAATAAAAGGCGGGGATTGCATCACGATCTTCATCACGCGATCAAAATCACCAGTTTTTCTGACCACTAGCTCTGCAAGCTTTGCCGTATCTTTTAGATACGCTGTATTGCTTGACTTAAAGACACCTGCCGAATCCACCAACAATAAAGATTTCACTTCTAAGGGATACTGAGCGCTATAGAGCATGGCAATTGCACCACCCATCGAATGCCCTGCGATATGTAAATTTGGATCTAACTTTGCAGCATCAATAAAACGTCGTAATTTTTCAGTTAAATTTGGAATCGATAGATCAAATTGATCTGCGACAATAGTTTCTCCATGTGCTGGCAGATCTGGAATAATGACATGATAATTGGGCGTTAAATAACGGGCAACGCGGTTCCAATTATCACGCGTGCCTGACAAACCATGCAGCAACAACAGCGTCGGTTTTTGTGGATTTCCCCCTTCACTATATGTCCATTCGATTTCATTATTTTTGACTTTTTTGCTGGTCAAGCCCGCCCAAGCTCTTTCCTGCTCTAGAACATTTTGAATGTTTAGTTCTGCAGCTTGAATACTACTGGCAACGCAAATCGTTAGTAGCATCTGTATCATGTGTTTAAAAAATGATCCATCGCGATAACGGATTCTTTAAAGGTTTACATTGAGGCATATACAGAGATATCATCCGCTTAATCCTTTGTCGTGATGAGTTATTTCGTCTTCATATTATTTTTTTGAAAACACCAATCTACGATGCTAGAGTCGATATTTCATTTGCCAAATCTTTTAAATAAAAATTATATCTGTCAATTTAAGCCAAAAAAACCAGCTCGAAAGCTGTTTTTTTAAAGCTACCTTAATTATTTAATTTTGGCATGATCTTTTAGATAACGTGTGTAGTCATCAAATTCTTGCTGACCACGAAGCTGTTGATAAAGTTTTTTTAACTCATCTAACTGCTCACCCGTTAATGCCGCATCAGATTGTTTATTCACTGCAGTCACAGCAACTACAACCAACTCATTTGGTAGATTGGTTGTAGTAACAGACCAATGACCTGCTTTCGGCGCTTTTACGCTAAATGCAGCACGTTGAATTTCACGTTTCAACAAACCATCCGCACGAGTGAAGGTACCCGCATTTTCAAAGTTTAAATTGCCTTTCGCGACTGAAGCAGCAGGTTTTGCAGCAAACTCTTTCAATGTCGCTTGAATCTGAGCTTTTGCAGCATCAAACGCTTTCTTTTCAATCAGCTGAGTTTTCACATGCGCTTTCGCTTCAGCTAAAGTTTGAACACCTGCAGCATGATAGTTACGCACTTTCACCCAAACTACATCACCATTTTTCAACTGAATGCTCGATGAAACATTACGTTCACCATTTTTAACATCATCGTTAAACAATTTAACTTTGACGTTTGCATCACTTAGAACAGGATGTTGCGATGCTAATGTTAAGCCATTCAATGATTGTACTTTTACGCCTTTCACTTCTTGACCCACGACATCGAGGGCATCACTACTCACCACCATATCATTGAGGCTGTTTACAGTGTCAGAAAAAACATTGGCTTTTTTCGAAGCAGCGACTTCTGCTTGCAGACGTGCTTTTTCTTGCTCAAATGAAGCCACTTTTACAGCTGGCGCCACTTTTTCGATCAAGTGATAACCACTGTCTGTTTTCACTGGAGCAGTCACTTGACCAGCTTGAGCACCTTCAACTGCTGCATCAAATGCATCACCAAACACACCTTTTTCATAAGCAACCAGTTCACCACCTTTTGCTTTAGATTCAGGATCTTCAGAGAATTGCGCAGCAGCTTGGTTAAAGCTTAAACCCGCTTTAATTTTAGCTTGAACACTTTCAGCCAGTTTTTTAGCTTCGGCATCTGAACGATTGTCCGCAGTGATCATGATGTGCTTAACGATAGGTTTAACTGACTTCTGTGCATTCTCAACAAAGCTGTTATACGCTTCTTTCAGTTCAGCATCAGTTGCAGCTTCTACAGGTGCAGTAATATTGGCAGGTGTTAATACGACAAAATCTGCATCAACACTAGTTGCTTGCTTAAATTTGTTTTTATGCTGCTCATAATAAGCGGCAATTTCAGCATCAGATACTTTTACATTTTTCTTGTAATTTTCAAGATTAATGCTTGCCAACTGAATACTACGTTGTTCCGTTTGTAAGTTCGCAATTTGCAAGATATCAAGCTTACTCACCAATGCATATTCCATAAATGTTGTAGACAACATTTTTAAAGCATGGTCTTTACGTAAATTATCAATGAATGTGCGATTCGTCATACCAATCGATTCGAGGTATCGCGCAAACGCTTCATCAGAAAATTGACCATTGACTTGAAAGCTTGGCTGCTGATGAATCATTTGCACAATTTGTGCATCACTCAAGCTAATGCCTAATTTATCAGCTTGTTGCAATAGCAATTGGCGTGAAACCAAAGTATCCATCGCTTTATTGCTAATGAAATTTTGATTCAATAATGTTTCATCACCCTGAGCATATGCAAGATATTGTTCTTTTAATGAGTTCGTCAGTGCTTCGAGTTCTTTTTGAGAAATTTCAGTACCGTTTACAGTCTTTGCTGCATCTTTAGATCCACCACTAAAATATCCTTCAATACCTACAAGTGCTAAAGGGGTCAAAAACAAAACGAGCAAGACCTTGCCCAGCCAACCCTTAATGACTTTACGAAACGATTCCATAAGTATTCCAATATTTTATTTGCGGTGAATTTTAACCGAAAACCCGAGATGAATGAATGCGATATATCAATTAATCACATTTACCAATAAAAAACGCGCCAATTTATGGCGCGTCTCATGTGCTTAATAAGATTAAGCTACAGAATCTTTCAAGCCTTTACCCGCTTTGAAGCTAGGAACTTTGCTTGCTTTGATTTCTAAAGTCGCACCAGTTTGTGGGTTACGACCAGTACGTGCAGCGCGTTCTTTTACGCTGAAAGTACCGAAACCAACTAAAGTAACTGTATCACCAGCTTTTAATGCATTGGTAACTGCAGCAATTGTAGCATCTAAAGCTTTACCGGCATCGGCCTTAGATAATCCCCCATTTTCGGCAATTGCATCAATTAATTCTGATTTATTCATGAAAATTACGTCCTCTTAATATCGTTTATTTAAGGTTCAAGAATTTGTATAAAACGCCATAACGCCTTTATAGCAATGCTTTAGGGTTAAACGCAATACTCCTCAACCTCTTTTTATAGAATTTTTTGACGAAAAAAACCTTGAAAATTCGATAATATTAAAAAAGTTAGTGTTTTTTTAATATTTCGGCCCTCAGTTGGGCATTTTCTTCGGCCAATTGGTCAACTTTAGTATGTAATTGAAGTATAAGCCTTTCTAAGTGCTGTAAATCCTTTACAGTCACCAATCCTAAACGGTTTAAAGAATGATTAACACCATTATCTAAAATTTTTTCTACCTTATCTTTCGTATCGGTTACAGATTCCTTGGCTTTTTCTGAAACTTTTTCGACAGTTTGATCTGCAATATCAATCGTTTTGGACTCAAGCTCCTCTCCAACTTTGACTAAAGAGTCAAAAAGCTTATTTCCCTCTCCCTCAGCACGTGAAAAAGCACCTAATCCAGCCAACCAAATCTGTTTGGTATATTTACGAAAATCCATTTTAGAGCGACGATCAGAATGACTACGTACCCGAGGTTTAGCCAGCTTTTCTGATGTTTCCTGTGCATCATCAATTATGCTTTCTGTATTTTCCATAATCCGCACTTCTCCTGATTATTTTATGTGCACATCAACATGTGATTCTTCATTTTAACAACATAATAGCAAACATATAACTTGATAGATTGATTAAACTGTTCTACAAAGCTAGTGAATTACCAAATTTTTGGTATATTCTAAGTTCCTCTAGAGCAGGACGCTCAGTTTCCAGTGCTTTCAGATTTTAACAAGGACATTTTTTTATGAGCGATACGCAACAAACACAAGCTCAACCACATTTGTTGCTTACTATGACCCTGATTGTTTTAGAAACGATTTTTACCTTCATTTTAAAACATGACCGCGTTGTAGCATTACAAGCTAAAAAATTTGTTGATCAAAAAGTCGCACTAAAAATAAATAGCTACATCCCTTATTTTGACTTTTATGTTCAGTTTACTGAGCACGGCATTCTGTTCGACACTAAATCTCCAGATAAAGCCATCGACCTTGATGTCCGCACGACACTAATGGATTTGGTGAAAATTTTTGTATTTGGTAATCGTAAGAGCATCAAAACCATGCGTATCGATGGCGATGTGGTTTTAAAAGATGAATTTCGTGATTTGGTTTCTTTATTTAGTGTGCCGAAAATTTTATCTGACTGGAAACACTGGCTGTCTGAACCTGTCGAAGAAAACGATATCGTTGCGTCTAAAAAACGTATTGCCCCACTTTTAGAAAAAATTGAACAGCAACGCTCTAAAATAAACACGCTACAAGTTGAAGTTAAACAATACAAAAACCGTATTAAGCGTATCGAACGTCGTCAAAAGCGGATTAATATCGCTTTTAGTCTAATATCTGTTCTTTTAATAACGTTATTAGTGTATAATGTGTGGTTCAAATAAATACATAATTTTTCAGACAAAATAAAACAAATAAACAATCTCAAAAAAACTTGACTATTTTAGTCAGGATTCATAAAATCTGCACATCTAGACTTAACATGTGTATCGAATCATGCGCTTAACAACTCGCGGTCGCTACGCAGTGACTGCTCTACTTGATCTAGCTTTGCAGCCAACTGAACAAACGATCACTCTTGCAGAAATTGCAGCTCGTCAAACCATTTCAGTGGCCTATCTTGAGCAGTTATTTGCAAAATTAAAGCGTCACGGCTTAGTTTCCAGCATCCGTGGAGCAAACGGTGGTTACCACCTTGCTCGTAGTGCTGAAGACATCACTGTTTTGGAAATTATTGAAGCTGTAAATGAAACAGTTGATGCAACCCGTTGTGACCACAAAGGCAACTGCCAAAATGGTGCAATGTGCTTGACTCACGATTTATGGCAGGAACTCTCCCACCACATTGCCGATTATCTTGCAAAAATCACCCTTGCTGACCTTGTAGCACGCGATAACGTTCAAACCGTATCAATTCGTCAAAATTCAGCAAACTTTGATTCAGCCCTTTTATCGGTTACAGGTATTTGACATGAAGCGTCCTATTTATCTTGACTATGCAGCAACTACACCTGTAGACCCTCAAGTCGCAAAACGTATGATGGAATGTCTAACGTTTGACGGTACTTTTGGTAATGCAGCTTCTCGTTCTCATGCTTACGGCTGGCAGGCAGAAGAAAAAGTAGAATATGCACGTGAACAAGTTGCTAATCTAGTAAAAGCTGATCCACGCGAAATCGTTTGGACTTCTGGTGCTACTGAATCTGACAACCTTGCGCTTAAAGGTATTGCTCAGTTCTATGCATCTAAAGGCAAGCACATTATTACAAGTAAAATTGAACATAAAGCAATTCTTGATACTTGCCGCGAGCTTGAAGAAGAAGGCTTCGAAATTACTTATCTTGAGCCAGAAGCAAAAACTGGTTTAATTACACCTGAAATGGTTCAAGCTGCCCTTCGTCCAGATACAATTCTTGTATCTTTGATGATGGTGAACAATGAAATCGGTACAACTACAGATGTAGCTGCAATCGGTGAATTGACTCGTGCAAACAAAACTTATTTCCATGTAGATGCTGCGCAAGCTGCTGGTAAAGTAGAAATTGATCTTTCAACAATGAAAGTTGATTTGATGAGTTTCTCTGGCCACAAAATCTATGGTCCTAAAGGTATTGGTGCTCTTTATGTACGTCGTCAACCACGTGTACGTATTAAAGCGCAAATGCACGGTGGCGGTCATGAACGTGGCATGCGTTCAGGTACGTTAGCGACTCACCAAATCGTGGGTATGGGCGAAGCGTTCGAACTTGCCGGCAAAACCTGCATGCTGAACAAACTCGTATTCGTGTACTTCGTGACAAACTTTGGAATGGCTTGCAAGATCTTGAACAAGTCTTCCTCAACGGTCACCCAGAATACAACGTTGCAAATTATCTAAACGTCAGCTTTAACTTTGTTGAAGGTGAATCGTTAATGATGGCACTTAAAGATTGCGCAGTATCTTCTGGTTCTGCATGTACATCAGCAACTTTAGAACCATCTTATGTACTTCGTGCATTGGGTCTTTCAGACGAATTGGCTCACAGCTCGATTCGTTTCAGCTTTGGTAAATACACCACTGAAGCCGATATTGACCACGTACTTGAAATTACCAAAGCAGCAGTTGAAAAACTACGTGATCTTTCACCGCTTTGGGACATGTACAAAGAAGGTATCGACCTTAATTCTGTAGAATGGGCTGAACACTAATTCATCCCGGTGAGATAGCTTTTATTTTAAGGCTATCTCATTGATTAACGTAATTTCACCCCCATATTAATCTTAAGGCTGACCCCGAGGTTTGGAGAAGCATCATGGCTTATAGCGAAAAAGTAATTGATCATTACGAAAACCCTCGTAATGTTGGTGTTTTAGACAAAAATGCAGAAAACGTTGGTACAGGTATGGTCGGTGCACCGGCTTGTGGCGATGTTATGCGTCTACAGATCCAAGTTGATGACAACGGCGTAATTGAAGAAGCTCGCTTCAAAACTTACGGTTGTGGTTCAGCAATTGCATCTAGCTCATTAGTAACAGAGTGGCTAAAAGGCAAAACTCTTGATGAAGCTCAAGCAATTAAGAACATTGATATTGCAACTGAACTTGCACTTCCACCAGTAAAAGTACACTGCTCTGTACTTGCTGAAGATGCAATCAAAGCTGCTGTAGAAGACTACCGTAGCAAGAAAGTAAAAGCTTAATTGTTTACGTGTTTTAAAAAAGATTAACGGAGTTTTCATGATTCATTTAACTGAAAATGCTGCAACTCATATCAGCAATTACATCAAGAATCGCGGTAAGGGTGAAGGTATTCGCGTTGGCGTGAAAACTTCTGGCTGTTCTGGTTTAGCTTATGTACTTGAGTTTGTCGATGATATTGACACGCATGACCAAGTATTCGATCAGTTTGGCGTAAAAGTATTCGTTGATCCAAAAAGCTTAGTTTATCTTGAAGGTATGGAGATGGACTATGTGAAAAATGGTTTAAACGAAGGTTTTGAATTTAATAACCCAAATAAAAAAGGCGAATGTGGCTGCGGCGAATCGTTTACGGTTTAAGCCATTTCCACGCTCCTTTTCGCATTAAAACAGTGTAAAATTCACTGTTTTAATTGCATTTAAAGCAACACTTTTTGCACCTCTATTGCGGACACCATCTCCCATGAATCATTTTGAGTTGTTTAACTTACCTGTAGCACTCGATATTGATTTAGCAGTTTTAAAAGCTGAATTTTTAAAGTTGCAGCAACAATATCATCCAGATAAAGCCGAAGACAAAGATCTAGCCCTGATAAAATCTAGTGAGATTAATCAAGCATTTAAAGCTTTATCCAATGTTGATAGCCGCGCTGCATATCTTTTAAGTCTCAAAAACAAGATTATCACCTTGATCAATCGATTAGTGATTTTGAGTTCCTACAAGATGCCTTAGAAATTCGTGAACAGTTAGATGAGGCAGGCTCTGCTGATGACCTCACTTCACTTAAAACTGAAGTTCAGCAATGGATTGACGGTTTGGTTCGTGAATTCAAGATTGATTATGACGACGAAGACTGGGCTGAAGCACGTGATACCGTACGTAAATTACGCTTCTTTCAAAAAGTAATGGCTGACATCGATAAAGCTGAAGATCGCTTCTTAGACGACGATAGCTTTGATTTAGACGATGATTTTTAATTTATTTTTTATATTTGACGTTCAAAGGATGTAACACACATGGCTCTCTTGCAAATTGCAGAACCTGGTCAATCAAGTGCGCCGCATGAACACCGCATCGCAATTGGTATCGATCTTGGGACTACACACTCTTTAGTAGCCACGGTACTTTCTGGTAAAGCGAAAGTGCTTAACGATGAACATGGTCGTGTGTTACTCCCTTCTATTGCACACTATGGCGAATCCACTACGCAATATGGTGACGACGCAAAGGCATTCTTAACGACTGATCCTAAAAACACCATCGTTTCTGTAAAACGTTTTATGGGGCGCTCTAAAGCAGATATTAAATTCCAACACCCGTACAACTTAGTCGGTGAAGGGAATGAAATGCCTGCTTTTGAAACTGCACAAGGTCGTAAAACACCCGTTGAAATTTCTGCTGAAATTTTAAAACAACTCAAAGACCGTGCAGAAAGCAGCTTAAATAATCCAGTAAATGGTGCTGTCATTACTGTGCCTGCCTATTTTGATGAAGCACAGCGTCAAGCAACGCGTGATGCAGCTCAGCTTGCAGGCTTAAATGTACTGCGTCTTTTAAATGAACCGACTGCTGCTGCAGTGGCTTATGGCTTAGACCAAGACACCAATCTGGCACATGATCAAAACTATGTGATCTATGATCTGGGTGGTGGTACTTTTGACGTTTCAATTTTACGTTTCTCTCAAGGCGTTTTTGAAGTTCTAGCAACGGGTGGCCACACGGCGCTTGGTGGTGATGACTTAGACCGTCTGATTGTAAAATGGGCAAAAAAACAACTGAATATTGAAACTTTAGATGATGCTGAATATGCACATTTCATCGTTTCTGCTCGTAAAGCAAAAGAAGCTCTAACCGAGGCTGAATCTGTAGAGCTTAAAGTTCTTGATCAATCATTGACTTTAGACCGCCCTACTTTTGAATCCATCATCAAAGTTGCTTTAGATAAAACCATCAGCGTTTGTAAACGTGTCATGCGTGATGCCAAGCTTGAACTCAGCGATATTCAAAATGTGGTATTGGTCGGTGGTTCTACCCGTTCGTATGCTGTACAAAAAGCTGTTCAAGATGTCTTCAATCAAGAACCGCTCTGCACTATTAACCCTGATGAAGTTGTGGCGATTGGCGCGTCGATTACAGCGAACCAGCTTATTGGTAACTCTAAAGATGGTTCATTGCTTTTAGACGTCACACCGCTTTCTTTAGGTTTAGAAACCATGGGCGGTTTGGTTGAGCGCCTTATTTCGCGTAATACAGCTATTCCAGTGGCTCGTCGCCAAGAATTCACAACCTATCAAGATGGTCAAACAGCGATGTTGATTCATGTTGTACAAGGTGAACGTGATCTGGTTGAACATTGCCGTAGTCTAGGTCGTTTCGTTCTTCGTGGAATTCCACCGATGACTGCGGGTCAAGCACGCATTGAAGTGACTTTTCAGGTCGATGCTGATGGTTTACTAACTGTGTCAGCCAAAGAAACCACTTCTGGAGTACATGCTCAAATTGACATCAAACCATCTTATGGTTTATCTGATGCCGACACCGAACGCTTACTAATTGATGGTTATAAGTTTGCTGAAGAAGACAAAAACTTACGTCATCTTCAAGAAACCAAAGTTGAAGCAAAACGTGAACTTGAAGCACTTGATCAAGCACTTAAAGTAGATGCTCAACTCCTCAGCCAAGAGCAACATAGTTCCCTCACTGCTGCACGCACTGTTTTAGATGCTGCACTGGAAACGACAGATATCAAAGCTATTGAACATGCTGTAGAACAGCTTAAAATACATAGCGATGCATTTGCTGCAGCTCGTATGAATCAGCACATTGATGCCGCACTGAAAGGCACAAAACTCGATGACTGGTCAAACTCAAATTAATTTATAGGTCAAGATTATGCCACGTATTAAAGTACTGCCTCACGCAACAATCTGCCCAAACGGCGCTGAGTTTGAAGTCGAAGCAAATGCTAACCTTTGCGAAAGCATGTTAAAAAACGGCATCAAAATTGAACATGCATGCGACATGTCTAAAGCATGCACCACTTGCCATGTGGTTGTACGTAAAGGTTTTGATGGTCTAGATGAAATGGATGATGTCGAAGCAGATCTTCTCGATCGTGCTTGGGGGTTAGAACCAGACTCTCGTCTGTCATGCCAAGTAAAAATTGAAGATGAAGATTTGGAAATTGAAATTCCTAAATACACCATCAACCATGCTTCAGAAAATCATTAATTTATAGATAATTTTCTATAATCAAAAGCCAGTTCATCGTAACTGGCTTTTTTATGCATAAAACTATTCAACAATTCAAAAAAAGAAGACATTTTGATAAAAGCATGAATTGAGTTATTTTTACAATTTAAGGCAATACGATTAGATCTAATCTTTATAATGTATATGTGAAATTAAGAGTGTGATTCAGTTTTTTTGACTTCTTCGATCACTTCGTCTTCTAAATTCAGTTTTACGATACCAGCAGAGTTGGTCATTTTTTGCTGAGTTTGTAAGCGTTGAATCATACGTTCTAAAACATGTATTAGTTCAGGATATTCAAAGTTTTGTACTTCATCTAAGTTCAATAATAGATTAAAGCCTTTATATTCGTAATCGAACCAACGTTGATAATCTGTTTTCTGTGAGGTGTATTTTTCCATCACTTGCCAAGTACGTACTGGGCCTTTGATGCCTTTTAAGAAGATCGGTGCTTTGGGCGCACATAAATAGTCATTTTTCACTAAATGATGCGTATCGTCTGAAATCAAAATTTCATCGACTTCGGCCGCACTTTGTAATCTTGCAGCCAAGTTTGCATCACGTCCAACGATGGTATAAGCCATACGGTGAGCCGCACCATAGTTCCCAACGTGACAATACCCTGTAGAAATACCCATACGAATGTGTAGCGGCGGATAACCCATTTTAATCCAGCGTTCACGCAGTAACTTCATTTGCTGACGCATAACCATTGCCATCTCTAAACAAGTTTTTGCATCTTGCTCTACACCTTGGCTATGTGGATCACCAAAGAAAATTAGAATTGCATCACCCATAAATTTATCGACAGTCGCTTCATACTGTTTGGCAATCTCAGTCATATGACTCAAATAGTCATTGAGTAGAAATGCTAAATCGTCTGGGATTAATGTTTCAGAAAGTTCTGTGAACCCTTGGATATCTGAAAAGAAAATCGTGAGTTTTTTACGTTTATATTCGATTTTAGCTTCAGACTCACCTTTCATAATCGATTGCCAAAGTTGCATAGGCGCATAACGACTGAGTTGATTAGCGAATTCCATATAACGATTCATCTGATCATAATAATGGTTCTTTTTATTGCTCAATGATTGGACTTGGGTATGTTGATAAAAAGTCCCCACACTGAAATACGTAATAAGGCACAAAAAACCTAGAACGGTTAACTCACTGCTGGTTGACTCAAAATATTCTTGAAAACCAAAGACATAAATATTACACAAATAAAATACAGTGACGCCTACAATTCCTGCCAAGGACATCATTAAGAAATTAATTTTGTTATAAATGGTTGTATATAGCAGCGCAAAGACCGCAAGAAAAGTTAAAACAAGGCTTAAATGTACTGCAGACATCAGTACAGCAATAACGATGATATCGATCAGAAAAAGCACATTACGCTTAACTTGATTGCTATATCGATAAATTAACCAATGAGAAAACTTAGGAACGACTAAAATCAGAAAAAATAAAAATGCAGGAATATAGATTTGATATTGCGTATCTGGCTGAGTGTAATGATAGACAACAATCACCAAAGACAGCATGATATATCCCATCAAACGATGAAAATATTCAAACTGTTTAGGCTCTTTGCTGATTAAATTGTCTAACGGCACTCGATCGCCCCCATACGGACACTCATTCTTCTACTATCCTGATATTGTCCGTAAATCGGGATTAGTCCATACGCCAATCAAAAGGCATATCACCTTGACCACGTAGTGCAAGCATCAGTGTTTGGCGCATGTGTGCCAAGACATCATTATTATAAGGAACTGCTGGCGTACCCCAAACTGGTTTCGGCCAAGCCACATCATTTTGATAACGAACAACATGATGAAAATGTAATTGTGGAACCATATTACCCAATGCAGCTACATTCATTTTGTCTGCACGGAATACACGTGACAATTGGCTTGATAACCAGCTTGATTCACGTAAAAACTGCTCTTGGTCTGCCTGACTTAATTCATAAAGCTCTGTAATTCCCGGAACACGTGGAATCAAAATAAGCCACGGGAATTGCATATCATTCATCAAACGACATGTTGACAGAGGAAAGTCGCCTACATAAAACGTATCTTGAGCAAGTTGTGGATGTAAACTAAACATATCTTTATAAATGATGCAAAATTAGAATGATGGCTAATACTATCACATCCTTATGGGTGTGAATATTCTGTACAGAACGTTTCATTACAAATAAACCGCATTTGAATAAAACGTTGCTTGCTTATGACTCTAATAAATTTTTCAAAAAAATCAAGCGTTTCTTCTATATAAAAAACACGCATAAAATCTACTCATTCTAAACAAGCAATTTATACGCCAAATCTAGTGATTTGGCGCTAATTCCTTCAGTAAACTGTCTAATAAGTCATTTATAAATTGAATGCGTTTGTCATATTCTTCGAGCATGACCATCACTTTTAGACGTTGTCCACCTTCCATTCGGAAGAAAGTCGGATGCTTTTGCATCATTTGGATGATGGATATGGCTTGAACTGGTGTATCTGGCGAGAACTCAATACTGCCGCCATGTGAGCTGATATCAATTTTAGTAATACCCAATTGTTCCGCTTTTAAACGCAACTGATGGACCGAGAATAACTGCTTAACTGCTTGTGGTGGTAAGCCAAAACGATCAATTAACTCCATACGAATGTTATCGAGTTTCTCTTGAGTATCCGTATTACTAATGCGTTTGTAGAACAATAACCGTTGATGTACATCACCTAAATAATCATCTGGAATTAAGGCTGGCATATGCATGCTAATTTCAGCCGTTAATGATAATGGTGAGTCAAAATTAGGTGTTTTGCCTTTTTGAATGGCTTTGGTGGCTTTTTCAAGCATTTCCATATACAGGCTATAACCGATGGTTTGCATTGAGCCACTTTGCTGTTCACCTAGCAACTCACCTGCGCCACGAATTTCCAAGTCTTCTGTTGCCAACATGAAACCCGCACCCAAAGTCGATGCACGCGAAATGGCATCTAGGCGTTTTTCAGCATCACCTTTTAGACCTTTGAGCGAAGGCACTAGTAAATAAGCATAGGCTTGATGGTGCGATCGACCAACACGACCACGTAGTTGGTGCAACTGCGCTAGTCCAAGTTTATCTGCACGCTCAATCAAAATGGTATTGGCGTTTGGCACGTCAATCCCAGTTTCAATAATGGTTGAACACACCAGTACGTTATATTCTTTGTGATAGAACTGTTGCATGATTTGCTCTAGTTCACGCTCACGCATTTGACCATGAGCAACCGCGACTCGTGCTTCAGGAACCAATTCACGTAAAGTCTCTGCCGTACGTTCAATGGTCTCGACTTCGTTGTGTAAGAAATACACTTGTCCACCACGTAGCAATTCACGCAAGATCGCTTCTTTAATCGAATCTCCAGTATGCTCTTGTACAAAGGTTTTCACAGCAAGTCGACGTGCAGGCGGCGTTGCAATAATAGATAGATCACGCATGCCACTAAAAGCCATATTCAGCGTACGTGGAATAGGCGTTGCAGTTAGCGTTAGCATATCAACATCGGCACGTAAGGCTTTAATTCGCTCTTTATCACGTACACCAAAACGGTGCTCTTCATCCACGATCATGAGGCCGAGATTTTTAAATTGCACACTTTCCTGCAAGATTTTATGTGTGCCAATCACAATATCCACTTTGCCTTCTGCGAGGTCTTCAATGGTTTTGGTATGTGATTTTGATGAACCAAAACGTGAAAGGACTTCAATACGTACAGGCCAGTCCGCAAAACGGTCTTTGAAAGACTCGTAGTGCTGCTGCGCCAACAACGTGGTTGGCACAAGTACAGCCACTTGTTTGTTATTTTGTACTGCCACAAATGCAGCACGCATGGCCACTTCTGTTTTACCAAAACCGACATCACCACAAACCAAGCGATCCATCGGCTTCGCTTGTTGCATGTCATACAGTGTCGCTTCAATAGCATTGGCTTGGTCTAACGTTTCTTCATAGGCGAAGCCACTGGCAAACTGCATATAGAGACTTTGATCCAGTTCAAATCCATAACCCGGCTTCGAGTGACGACGGGCTTGAATATGTAAAAGTTCTGCCGCCACATCATGGATCTGCTCTAAAGCCTTGCGTTTGGCTTTAGACCATGCATCTGTGCCCAATTTATGTAATGGTGCTAGATCTGGGTCACCACCACTGTATCGGCTAATTAAATGCAGGTTTGTTACAGGGACATATACCTTAGCTGCATCGGCATAGTCTAACTGCAAAAACTCATGGTCTTGGTCATCGATACTCAAGGTAATTAAACCTGCATATCGCCCCACACCATAATCAATATGAACCACAGGTGCGCCAATACTTAGCTCGGTTAAACTACGAACAAGAAACTCTTCTGATACTTCCTGTTGGCGTTTACGACGACGTTGAACCACACGGTGTTCATAAAGCTGATTTTCAGAAATTACACTGAGCTTGTCAGTTAGCAATAAACCACGATCTAAGGGCGCATTGGTGATCGCAATCGCATGCATAGAATGCATAAAATCATCAAAACTTTCGACCGTCGGGATATCACCCAAACTCGGACGCAACGCATCTTTTAAGGTTTCACGTCGGCCTGCGCTTTCAGCCACCAAAAGCACTGGAAAATTTGCCACATCGATATATTGCTTAACCGCAGAAAATGGCTTTTCACGTTTAGGATCGACCGGTAAACGAGGTGGAATCTCCGCTGCAAGATTGATCACGCCATTGCGTTCATCAAAAGCCTCAGGCGAAGCCACGATACGACGGCAGAGATTTAATTGTTCTAACACTTGATTTGGTTGTAGGAAAATCTGCTCTGGCGGCAAAATCGGTTGGTCGACATTATGACGACGGTCTTCATAACGACGCATAATGTCTGACCAAAACTGAATCAATGTGTCATCAATAGCTTTATCTGTAATGACAATGCCATTCTCTGGTAAGTACGAAAATAGCGTACTTTGCTCTCTCATGGCTTGTTCAGAGAAGAACAACGGAAAATAAAACTCAATACCCGGTGAAGCTATGCCATCTTGTACATCCTGATAAATTGGATTTTTCTTTGGATTTGCCGTCGGAAAATTTCCGCATATCGATCACGAAACAGTGAACGCGCTTCTTTTAATGGAAATTCTTTTGCAGGTAAAACCGTAAAATGATCTAAGTTTTGGGTGGTTCGCTGAGTTTCAGGATCAAAGAATTTGAGGGTATCGATTTCATCATCAAATAAGTCAATACGAATTGGTGAACTTTGCCCCGAAGCGTAAATATCCATGATGCTGCCGCGCACTGCAAATTCACCATGATCATAAACGGTATCCACCAAGTGATAGCCCGCTTGTACTAATCTTAATTTTTGTTGTTCTATATCAAATTTTTGACCTACTTTAATATCAAAGTGTTCACCTAATACCCAAGATGCAGGCGCAACTCGCTGCGCTAAAGTTGTTGCTGAAACCAACAACACGCCTTGCTGTGGCATATTGGACAAAATCGCTAAGCGCTCAGAAACGATGTCTTGATGTGGCGATAGGCGGTCATAAGGTAAAATTTCCCAATCAGGGAAAATAGTCGGCTTAATTCCGTAAAATTCCAGCTCACTTTCTAACTGCCCGAGATGCTGATTATTACGTGCTACAATTACAAACAACTGTTTGGATTGTTTGCTAATTTCTTTAAATAATAATGCAGCAGATGAGCCTTGTAAGTTTCCGACCCACCGCTTTTCGCCAGCTTTGAGCTGTTTAAGATTGAGTTGTGAAATTTCTTGCTGGAACATGATGTAAATAGCTTTTAATGTTTTAATCACTTAGTGATCATATTAACACGATGCTTTTTACATTCCGAGATTTAAGCAACTATATACAGTGTTTTAACCAATGTGGATTTGCGTTTGAATTTTCTATTGATGAGTACCCTTAACGTACACATCAAACTCAAACACTGCAGTCCATTCACTTACTTACGATCACGGATGAATTGACGATAATAATCATTCAATAGTTTGACATAGAGTTTAAACTGCAACAGATTTTCTTCAGTATTGCCTAATCGTGCAACAAAGCGTTGACTTGCAATTTCCAAGTCTATTTTTTCATTGATAATTATTGCAGTTGCATAGAGCTGTTTTAAATCATCGAAATTTGTCATTTTTCTATTTGACAAGTATTCCATACGTTCAGACAAAGTATTTAAAACTACGCCTTCAATGATATAGCCCTGAGTTTCATCATATTGAATGTGGTGTTGTTCTAAGTAAAGTTTCTCAGGCGACTCTTTAGCGCCTTTGAATAAATCGACTAACTTATTAAACATCTGACTATCTACAACATGATAAAAACCTATTGTACTTCGATTACGTCTTTTTGGGGCAAGTTAAAGCTTTTCTGAATTTATCTATGCACTAAATTTTTCATCCAAACCATCATGACTATATATAGAACTATAATTACGATCCTAAGCAAATATAGCGTCCTATTCTCAACTAATACTTACTTTTAGAATTTAAGTATCTAATAGATACTTAATACATCACTGCCATCAGATTAGTTTTCAAAATTTACTACTGATCATTTTCAAATAAAAAACGAAGGATTAACCTTCGTCATTTACTCTTCATTTACTATTTAGAATTCTTAAATATGCATTTAACTCACTTGAGCGAGTGGCATACTAAATGGTGTCACTTCAGAAACTAAATTTTCAATCGAGAAAATTTCATCCAATTGACTTTCAGTTAACAGCTCTTGCTCTAAAACCACTTGGCGAATGGTTTTATTTTCGGCAATACATTGCTTACCGATTTCATCACATTTTGCATGACCTAAATATGGATCGAGTAAGGTCACGATTCCTACACTACGCATCACAGCATCAAAACATGCTTGCTCATTTGCCTGAATCCCTTGAATACATTTGCTGTCTAATGTTTTTACGGCATTCACCAAAAGCTCAATTGATTCATTCATGGACAATGCAATCACCGGCTCCATGACATTTAATTGTAATTGCCCCGCTTCTGCGGCCAAAGTTATGGTTAAATCATTGCCCATCACTCGAAATGCAATTTGGTTGACCACTTCTGGGATCACTGGATTAACCTTTGCAGGCATAATGGACGAACCTGCTTGTAACTCAGGTAAACGAATTTCCGCTAAACCTGTTCGTGGCCCCGAACTTAAAAGACGTAAGTCATTACAGATTTTAGAAAGTTTGACAGCTAAACGTTTTAAGCAACTTGATAATAAAATAAATACGCCACAATCGCTGGTTGCTTCGACATAGTCTTCTGCACCTTGCAATTTTAGACCGGTCAAATGAGCTAGATTTTCAACGGCCTTCGCTGCATAACCCGCAGGAGAATTCACGCCAGTACCAATTGCCGTCGCACCTAAATTAATTTCCAATAGAAGCTGTCGATTTTGCTCAATCAACTTCAAATCTTCTTTTAATAATGTTGCAAATGCACGGAATTCTTGCCCCAAAGTCATCGGAACAGCATCTTGTAACTGTGTACGCCCCATTTTGATGACATGTTTAAACTCATCGGCTTTAATATGTAAGCTTCCAATTAGCTGATTTAAAACCACAAATAAAGCATCAAAAGCGCTAAATGTTGCTAGACGCAGCGCTGTTGGATAGACATCATTGGTGGATTGTGACTTATTAACATGATCGTTTGGATGAATCCGTTGATAACTGCCTTTAGCATCTCCGAGCGACTCAAGGGCAATATTGGCAATGACTTCATTGGCATTCATATTAATAGAAGTGCCTGCTCCACCTTGATAAATATCAATTGGAAATGAATCCGACCATTGTTCTGGATGATCTATCAATGCATCACACGCCTGCTGAATCGCTTGGCGAATATCATCTTGTATTAAGTTAAATTGATAATTGGTTTCTGCTGACGCTTTTTTTACCTGAGCAATAGCGCGTACAAAGTTTAAATTTTGTCCGACATGCTGCTTTGATATTTGAAAGTTTTCGATGGCACGCAATGTGTGTATGCCGTAATAACATGACTGCGGGACTGCTTTATCCCCCAATAAATCATGCTCTATTCTCGTTTTTTCCATCTGAACCGTTGTCACTGCGCATTCCCTCTAATTACGCACCAAGACTGTGCATACCTCATATTCGATCTGTTCAAATCATCTCACTACAGATGATGTGATGCACATTTGCAACCAAATATTTCAAATGCACATTTCTTGTTCAATATGTAACATTGTGTAATTTTTACCTATTTTCATTAGTTCTCTTTTTGTGATGAAAAGTCTTCAGTAGATTTACATTTCAAAATTTAAATTACCTTCTGGACAACATTTCAGCAGCACAATAAAAAATTCGATTTGTAATAAGAAAAAATATCATTTACACAAAATATACATAAAATATGCTTAAAGGTTACAGAGTGTAATTTTTAAATCGTGCTTGAATCTGCGACTTACGACAGAAGTACAAATTTTCATCTAGGACAGAGATGATTTGCTTTCATTAAGGACGAACCGCCTATGAGCCATTTAAACCCGACATTAGTCACCTTTATTTTTTATATTCTTGCAATGCTTGCCATTGGTTTGTATGCCTACAAAGCTACGCATAACTTTGACGAATACATTTTAGGTGGACGAAGTTTAGGAAGTGTTGTGACTGCACTTTCAGCAGGTGCATCCGACATGAGTGGTTGGCTACTCATGGGTCTCCCTGGTGCAATTTATCTATCTGGTCTTTCTGAAGCTTGGATTGCAATCGGCTTAATTATCGGTGCTTGGTTGAACTGGCTGATCGTTGCCGGACGCTTGCGTGTTCATACCGAATATCAAAATAATGCCCTGACCCTGCCCGATTATTTCACAAGCCGTTTTGCAGACCGTAAAAAGATTTTACGTATCATTTCAGCTGTAGTGATTTTAGTTTTCTTTGCGATTTACTGTGCTTCTGGCATGGTGGCTGGCGCACGACTTTTCGAAAGTTTATTCGGTTGGAACTACACAACAGCACTGTGGATTGGTGCAATTGCAACCATCAGCTATGTCTGTATTGGTGGATTCTTAGCGATCAGTTGGACCGATACTTTCCAAGCGGGTCTGATGATCTTTGCACTACTGATCACACCGATCATCGCTTACCTTGCTTTAGGTGATAACAGTCAAAATCTTGCTGCTGTTTTGGAAACAGCTCGCCCACAAGCTTCTAATTTATTTGAAGGTTTAAGTACAGTTGCGATTTTATCCAGCATGGCGTGGGGCTTAGGCTATTTTGGTCAGCCGCATATTTTGGTTCGCTTTATGGCAGCCGATTCTGTTAAATCCATTCCGAATGCACGACGCATTGGTATGACATGGATGATTCTGTGTCTAGGCGGTGCTGTAGCAGCCGGTTATATCGGTATTGCTTACTTCCAAGTTCACCCAGAACTGGCAAGCGTCGTTAATGCCAACCCTGAAACGGTATTTATGGAATTGACTAAAATTCTATTCAATCCGTGGATTGCAGGGATTATTTTAGCGGCAATTTTAGCTGCGGTGATGAGCACACTTAGCTGTCAGTTATTGGTGTGTTCAACCACCTTGACGGAAGATTTGTACAAAGGATTTATTCGTAAAAACGCATCGCAAAAAGAATTGGTTTGGATTGGACGTGCGATGGTTTTGGCAATTGCCGTATTTGCAATCACCTTTGCAATGAACCCTGCAAGTAAAGTTTTAGGCTTAGTGGCTTATGCATGGGCAGGTTTCGGTGCTGCATTTGGCCCGCTGATTATTCTTTCATTGCTGTGGAAACGTATGACGCTTAACGGAGCAATCATTGGCATGATCGTAGGTGCTGTGACTGTCATCGTGTGGAAAAACTACTTAGGCCACCTTGGTTTATACGAAATCATTCCAGGCTTTATTTTCTCTGCGATCAGTATCGTTGTCGTGAGCTTATTGGGCAAAGCACCAGAGGCGGATGTGGTTGAACGCTTTGAAAAAGCCGAAGCGCAATATCAAAAAGAAATGTCTGAAATCTAAGATTTTTGACACTAAAAAGGGGCTAAATGCCCCTTTTTTTATACTCGATTATTGATGATTAGCTACTTCGGCCTAGCCGCAGGTTTCAGTTTAATTTGCATACTTTCTTTGATCACCTCCATCACAGGATAACTACGCGTTTCCTTGATACCAGGTAATTGCCAAAGCACCTGCCCTGAAATTTTTCTAAACTCTTCCATATTTGCACAGCGTATTTTCACCACAAAATCAAAACCACCGCTGATCATGTGACATTCTACGATTTCTGGAATTTGACGTACTGCATCCGAAAAATCTTCCAATACATTGGGCGTAGTTTTATCTAGTAAAATCTCCACAAAAACCACAAATCCATTGTTGAGTAAGACCGGATTTAAACGTGCTTCATAGCCTAAAATAAAGCCTTCTTTCGATAATTTTTGCACACGTGCCAACGCCGCAGTCGGTGATAAATTCACCATTTCTGCAAGCTTAATATTGGATAATTTTCCATCTTGTTGCAGCAGCTCTAAAATACGAATATCTATACGGTCTAAGCTCAAATATGGGCTAGTCATCTGAATTTTTCTCTAAATATTATTAAAACTATAGTGAGTTATTCGCTAAATATTCTGTAATGATAAATTAAATAAAGGATCAAGCTCAAGATTTATTTGCTCGTCATAGAACTTTGACACGGAAAATTGAAATATGAATGGAAAAGTATTTGAAGTCACGGGAAGCGATGACTACATCACTGAATTTAAAGACAAGAATAGCTTTGAACAATCGATTAATACAGCATGGCGTCGTGCTGAAACTGAGTGCATTGAAAACTTATTAGCACACAGTGAAATCCCTTCCCCGATCAGCGATCAAATTCAACAATTGGCTTTTGACTTAGCCCATTCATTACGTGAACGTAAAAGCGGTACAGGTAAAGCAGGCATTGTACAAGGCTTGCTACAAGAGTTTTCATTGTCTTCTCAGGAAGGCATCGCGCTCATGTGTTTAGCTGAAGCGCTACTCCGTATTCCAGACAAAGCAACACGTGATTTACTGATCAAAGATAAAATCAACCAAGGTAACTGGAAAGATCATGTTGGCCAAAGTAGCCTCATGTTCGTTAATGCTGCTGCTTGGGGATTAATGCTGACGGGCAAACTGATGGAAACCCCTCAACAAAAAAGTCTGTCTAGTCTATTGACGGGTATTTTAGCACGCAGTGGTCGTGGCATTATCCGTAAAGCTGTCGACGTGGCTATGCGTATGATGGGCGAACAGTTTGTTACAGGCGAAACCATCAATGAAGCACTTAAACATGCAGAAATTTTAGAAGACAAAGGCTTCCGCTATTCATATGACATGTTGGGTGAAGCAGCATTAACTGAACCTGATGCAGAACGTTATTATCAAGACTATACCGATGCGATCCACGCGATTGGTCAAGCCTCTGAAGGTAAGGATGTTTATAACGGTGCAGGTATTTCAATCAAATTATCTGCCCTACACCCACGCTACCAACGGTCACAGATCGACCGTGTACATAACGAACTTTATGGCAAAGTGCTTGAACTTGCTGTATTAGCCAAGCATTACAATATTGGTCTAAACATTGATGCTGAAGAAGCTGACCGCCTTGAAATTTCTTTGGAACTACTTGAGCGCCTATGTTTTGAGCCTAAATTAGCAGATTGGAAAGGTATTGGATTTGTGATTCAAGCCTACCAAAAACGCTGTTTCTATGTGGTCGACCATATTATTGACCTCGCTAAGCGTAGCCAAAAACGTTTAATGATCCGCTTAGTAAAAGGTGCATACTGGGACAGCGAAATTAAGAAAGCGCAAATTGAAGGTATGAGTGACTATCCTGTATTTACGCGCAAAGTTCATACCGACCTGTCTTATATTGCATGTGCTAAAAAACTTTTAGCAGCACCTGAGCAAATTTATCCTCAGTTTGCAACACACAATGCGCAAACCGTTGCTACGATCTACCAATTAGCACAGCCAGAGCTTTACTATCCAGGCCAGTATGAATTTCAGTGCCTTCACGGCATGGGTGAACCCCTCTATGAACAAGTGGTGGGTTCGAAGTCTGATAACAAACTGGGTGTGCCTTGTCGTATTTATGCACCAGTGGGTAACCATGAAACCTTATTGGCCTATTTGGTTCGACGTTTACTGGAAAATGGTGCGAATACCTCTTTCGTCAACCGTATTGCAGATAAAAATTTAAAAATTGAAGATTTAATTGAAAATCCAAGACAGACGATATTAGCGACGGCTGAAAAAGAAGGTATCACTGGAGCTAAGCATCCTTCTATCCCATTTCCGCAAGATTTGTATGGCACAGAACGTCGCAACTCAAAAGGACTCGATTTAGCCAATGATCGCGACTTATCTCAGCTCAATACCACGGCAGTACAGCATGCACATACCCAGTGGCATGCTAGTGCAATGGGCGCTAATTTAGAAGAAATTCATACTGCAAGTATCAACATTACAAACCCTGCAAACCGTAGTGATGTGGTCGGCAGTGTCAGTGAAGCTAGTCTAGAGCAAGCGGAAATCGCTCTCAATAATGCGGTAAATGCCCAAGCTTCATGGAAAACTTTAGACAAAGATCAGCGTGCGGCATGCTTAAACCGTGCGGCAGATTTGATGGAAGCACAATTGCAATCTCTTATGGTGTTGTTATCACGTGAAAGTGGTAAAACTTATGCCAATGCTATTGCTGAAGTCCGTGAAGCTGTAGATTTCCTACGTTATTATGCAGCTCAAATGATTGATCTAGCAGAAAATACGCAAATTGAACCCCTAGGTACTGTGCTGTGCATTAGTCCATGGAACTTCCCGCTTGCTATTTTCACAGGTCAAATTGCTGCAGCCTTGGTTGCAGGTAATACCGTGATTGCCAAGCCTGCTGAACAAACGCCACTGATTGCTGCTCAAGCTGTACATATTTTATGGGAAGCAGGTGTTCCCTTCGATGTATTGCAACTCCTTCCTGGACGTGGCGAAACCATTGGTGCCAAACTCAGTGCGGACTCACGTGTCCAAGGCATCATGTTTACAGGCTCCACTGAAGTCGCACGTATCTTGCAAAAAACCGTGGCACAGCGCTTAAACCAATTTGGCGAAAGTGTGGTTTTGATTGCTGAAACTGGCGGTCAGAATGCCATGATTGTTGACTCATCTGCATTGACAGAACAAGTGGTATTAGATGTCGTTAACTCTGCCTATGACAGTGCAGGTCAACGCTGTTCTGCCCTACGTATTCTCTGTATACAAGAAGATAATGTGGACGTTGTCCGTACCATGTTACAAGGTGCGATGAAGCAACTTCGTGTCGGAAATCCTGCACTTTTAGCAACTGACATTGGCCCAGTGATCGACCTTGAAGCACAGCAAAATATTGAAAAACATATTGAGAAGATGCGTAGCAAAGGCTATCCAGTACATCAAATCATGTTTAATGCTGATAGCAATGCCTTAAGTACGGGAACTTTCGTTGCACCAACTTTGATTGAACTGCCAAATTTAAATGATTTAGAACGCGAAGTTTTTGGGCCAGTATTGCATTTAATTACCTACAAATATGGTGAGATTGAAAACCTATTAACACAAATTAATGCCAAAGGTTATGGTTTAACCATGGGCTTGCATACACGTATTGATGACACGATTCAAAAAGTCATCGGTCATGCAGAAGTCGGCAACCTGTACATTAACCGTAATATTGTAGGTGCTGTGGTTGGTGTACAACCCTTTGGCGGCGAAGGCTTATCGGGTACAGGTCCAAAAGCTGGCGGTCCTTTATATCTTTACCGTTTAATGCATCAAATTTCTGAGAAAAAATTGGCTACACCTTATGCTGCTCAGGCAGAAACACAAGCTGCACACTTCCCTGCATACGAAGCTTTTAACACTTGGGCGAAGCAACATTTTTCAGGCATTGCTATTCAAACACCGCAGGCCATAGCCGCTGGACAAAGTTTTGAACTGCAAGGACCAACCGGTGAAAACAACCAATATGCCATTTTGGCACGTAAGGGTGTGCTTTCATTAGCTAATAATGATGCAGATCAACTGAATCAAATTGCTGCGATTTTATCGGTGGGTAGTCAGCCCGTCGTACTTGCAGACAATACTTTTGTGTTGAAACACTTAAATAGCATGCCAAAAATCCTCGTGGACCAATTTAAAGTGATCACGGATCTTTATCATGGCAATTTTGATGCAGTTTTACATCATGGTGAAAAAGCTGAGTTATTAAAAATTCAACAAGTCATTGCATCTCGTGAAGGTGCAATTATTGGCATTACGCATTTAGCTTCAGGCCAATATGACATCCCTGTAGAACGTTTCGTGATTGAGCGGGCAATCAGTGTCAATACTGCGGCAGCCGGTGGTAATGCCAGCTTAATGACGATGAATTAAACATTCGAATGAACTCCAACTAATCAGTTCCTCACTTAGCTCAATCTTTATGAATGTTCCATAAAGATTGAGCGTTTTTTTAACTACCCCTAGATAAATATTCTGTTTAGCGCATTCAGACTCATTTTCTCGACAGATAAATACAGCCAAAAGTGGAATTAATTTAGTCTTATAAGGTGAATTTTGCTAACATGACTTTTTTTAATATGTTTGCGATTTTTTACTGCATATGACTTCAACTTATCAGCAACAACTTGATGCCAAAGTTGCCCGCATTACGGCTCAATTTTCAGAATACAACCCTCCCTCTTTAGAAGTTTTTCCTTCTGCTGAACAAAACTTTCGTATGCGAGCGGAATTCCGAATTTGGCATACTGAAAATGATATGTTCTATGCAATGTTTGAACGCAATGCAGACAATGAAAAACAAGTTGTCGAAATTATAGATTTCCCGATTGCAGATAAAAGCATTAATGATTTAATGCCCGTATTATTAAATGAACTCAAGGCACAAGAGATCTTATCTAGCCGATTATTTGAAGTTCATTTCTTAGCAACGCTGAAAGGTGAAATGCTGGTTTCATTGGTTTACCGCTGCCCGCTCAATGCTGAATGGGAAGTTGCTGCCAAAGCGCTGTCTGAAAAGCTCAATATCAAGATTTATGGTCGTAGTCGTGGTCAGCGCGTGATTTTA
The DNA here is from genome assembly GCF_003268405.1 of Acinetobacter sp. CFCC 11171. Taxonomy (NCBI): domain Bacteria; kingdom Pseudomonadati; phylum Pseudomonadota; class Gammaproteobacteria; order Moraxellales; family Moraxellaceae; genus Acinetobacter; species Acinetobacter sp. CFCC 11171. The sequence goes on from NZ_LQXP01000001.1 coordinate 62,846, forward strand.
ACTGATGACTATGTGGTTGAAGAACTCCAAGTATTTGACCGTAAATATCAGTATAAACAAATTGAAAGTAGCTTCACACAGCCAAATGCCGGCGTATGTCAAAAAATGCTGGAATGGGCGTGTCAGGTTGCGGATCACTCAGACAAAGACTTACTTGAGCTCTACTGTGGTAATGGTAATTTCACGCTGCCTCTTTCAACACGCTTTAATCGTGTTTTGGCAACCGAATTAGCCAAGTCTTCAGTTTATGCCGCGCAGTGGAATATTGAGCAAAATGGTATTGATAATATCCAAGTGGCTCGTCTTTCAGCTGAAGAGTTTACCCAAGCCTACAATGCTGAACGTACATTCCGCCGCCTTGAAGAAGCTGAGATTGAAATTTCAAGCTATAACTTCGATACGGTATTTGTCGATCCACCGCGTGCAGGTATCGATGATGAAACACTAAAACTGTTGCAACGTTTTGAACGCATTATCTATATTTCATGCAACCCAGATACTTTACATGACAATCTTAAACTGCTTTCACAAACGCATAAAATCAGTAAATTTGCCTTGTTTGATCAATTCCCTTATACACACCATGTAGAGTCTGGTGTGTTTCTTGAGAAGATTTAAACAAATTATTTCAAGTCATGTTGTTGTTATAAAAGGAGCTTTCTAAAAGCTCCTTTTTTATATGCTAAAAAAGCTTTATTTTCTCGCCACATGCAGTGCAATGGATGCCTTTTTATATCAATTAGGCAAAGATTCTAAAAGTCCAATCGAAAAAATGATCATTCAACTGGCTAAAATATCACTTTAGTAGTCTTGCTTTATTTATTGGATTGGTTATATTTCGTCCTATGTTAGGTCGCAAATGAAGGCTCTATGAGTTTTTGGCATAAGTTGTTCGCTAAAGAACAGCAAAACGGGCATAAGAATCAAATTGCCTGTGTTGAAAATGATTGCTCTTGTAAAACCAATGAACAGCTTATTGCTGCTCTTACAAAGGCAACGGATGAAGATGTTATCCTCGGTATCAAAAAAGTACTCGCTTCGCGCGGTTATAGCCGTAAGGAATTAAATGAAATCCAGCATCTACCTCTACAGTAGAGTCTGAACATTCAATGTTCAAACAAGGCATTCTGTTTTACAGAGTGCCTTGTTTTTTTTGGTCTAATCAAAAATATGCCGCTTATTTACAGATCAGGTTTTGTGGATTGGCCACATCGCTATTTACAGCTTTTATGCTATGCTCCAAGGCAACTCAGTGATGTCTAATTTTTAAACACACGACAATAAAACCTAATATTGCACTAAATTAGAGGCAGATGACCTCTAAACAGCATTGATATAAAAACTAAAGGAATGAACATGAATAAATTAACAATTTGCCTAATCGCCTGCTGCATACTTAGTCTAAGTGCTTGTAGCCAAATTCCCAAAGAATGCGAAGAATCTTGGGACAAACTCGAAGCCTTATCGAAACAAATGGGCTTAAACGAAGAGCAAATCAAAGAACAGAAAAAACAGTTTGAAGAAAGTATTAAAAAACAATCTAAAGAACAAGCCATTCAAATGTGCCAAACCCAAAGTACCTTTTTAGGTTTAGTCGGCAAATAAACAGTAGTTTCTATCAATCTAAACACTGTACAGATGAAACCCGATTATTCGGGCTTTTATTGTTTGCATTGAGATGCTGTTGTATACGCTACAATTGGCCCTAAAGGTTTCAAACTTGAATCATGTCTATTCAATGCTTGAATATCTGCACTAGACACAGATCCATCTAAATACAAGGCATTGTTAACCGATAATTGCTGCTTAAAATATTGTGCAAATGCATAAAACGACACGCCTTCACGACTGATCACAAAATACAACTTGCCGTTCTTGATCCCCACGCCATTGCGGATTTTCAATGAATCTGACTGTGGGATAAAGTTTGGATTGATTTTTCCATCTACCACCAGCATTGGACCTGACTGCGTTGCATAACGTGCCTTAAAATCTGTGGAAGCATATTTTTGTGTAGTTAATATCACCGCTTGCTTGTCATTCCATGCCAGAACACCATTCGGCTGAATTAAAAAATTACCAAAGCCTCGTGTTGCACGATTCAAGGCTTTTTTCTGCAGCCCATTTTCAACGTAAAGACCAACAGGCGCTAAATCTGCATGATACATCCCTGCATTCATTGCGAAGTTCATCGTATTACACTTACGCGCTAATGACTGCTTTAAACGCTGTAGGTCTCGATATGGCTGCTGCTCTGCATCATATAAATAGAGCTCTAGTTTACTCAAATCCGAAATTTCAACCACATCCACTGCAATGGGCTGACTGACACGTTTCGCTTGAATATTGGCATAGGAAATAGTCGGTGAGAAAATCAGACCGAGCAGCATCATAAAGCGCATTTTTTTAAACATTGATGTTAAATGAAGACCAAGCATGACCCTATCCATAGTGCACGTTAAAAATCGAACAAATTTTAGCTAAATCATCGCTAAAATAGTCGATTAATTCACAGATTAAAAGTAGACTAATCTTTAAAAATAATTCGGATTTAAAGTAGGACTGGTAAATTCATGCATGTGCAGAAAGATGGTTTTCCTCTTGGAACACATCTGATTGTTAAACACTTCGGTTATAGCCATCATGGCATATATGCCGGCCGCGGTAGAGTCATTCACTACTCTGGTTTTGCACACCTTTTCAAAAAACATCCGATTGAAATGACCTCAATCGAAAATTTCAGCCACGGCAAAAAAATTATCGTTCAGTCATATAGCAATCCAAAATTTAAAGGTCGTAAAGTGGTGCGTCGTATGCGCTCTCGCATGCATGAAAACAACTATCATCTGATTATTAATAACTGTGAACACTTATGCACATGGGCTATTACCGGCGTTGAAAGTAGTCCTCAAGTGTTCCGTATGATGAACCGACTCACCACGATTGGCTATGTCAGTTCTCTGATGAGTTTTATGAGCAGTATGATGCTGACCGTGACCACCACTTGCTTTGCACTGGTGTTCTATATCAAAAAGAAACTGCGCGAAAAAGCCAAAATGCAAATGCCGGTTTATACCTATTTAAAGCGTGAAGAACATAAAAATCGTTAATTCACTGCAGCAGCATTGAACCGTGGCTTTATCAAATTTCAATACATCAGCACATTGCTTAGAAATCCTGCGCTAATACACAAGCTTTTCCTTACGGCGTATCAGATGTCATGCTTAATTTTGGTCACTCTTCACATTGCTAAAAGTTCGCATTGCTAAAAGGTGGAAATTTATCTTCAACCAAATTGCTTTGCAGGCCATGTTCTAAATAAATTTTGGCTGCATCCAAAACCGTTGTAAAACCCCCTGTACTATCAATAATAAAATCAATTAATGCCTGACCTTGCAGAGGAATCTTTGAATTTTTGATACGAACGTAGGTTTCCATCGGGCTAATCTGCTCAAAAATAAAATCGACTTGAGTTTTTGGTTCTCCCCACTGTATTTGAATTAATTGGCTTTCTTTAATATTCAGCACGTCTACATTGGCGACTGCATTATATTTTTGCCAAGTCCATTGCACGGTTTTACCTTCTTCTAGATAGCCACTCGATGCACTAAACCAAAAATGCTGTGTTATTAAAGGATCAACAAAAGCATTAAATACGATATTGATGGACTTACGAATTAACATCTGGGTTTCAATCACGACGCTCATCAGCATTCCTACAGTATTTTAATTTTATTCAGTGATAGCACAGAGAACTGATCATTGCCTACCACTGAATTGTTATTGCCCTATTCTGCTGTATGTTCAGAAATAAATGCTGATGTCACAAGCGTGGGATTCTTCTCTATAAATTGCCCATTCCAATAGGGATAGTATGGATAAGGTGGATACACTGCACTGACTACGTCTAATCGGGCTAACTGCTCTACGCTTAATGACCATTCTTTCGCCGCAAGGTTCTCCAACAGTTGCTGTTCATTACGTGCGCCTATCAAAATACTAGACACAGTCGGTCTGGTTTTCAGCCAATTCAATGCAATCTGCGGGATAGAGTGCCCTGTTTCCATGGCTATTTCTTGCATAACATCTAACACTGCAAATAACTTTTCGTGTTGAACTGGTGGTGCGAATTGTGCTGTCTCATGTAGTCGACTTTGCTTTGGAATCGCATGCTCACGATCAAATTTTCCTGTTAATCTCCCCCAGCCCAGTGGACTCCACACCACTGCACCAATCTGTTGATCATGCTGCGCAGGCATCAACTCCCATTCATAGTCACGTCCAATCAAAGAATAATAGACTTGATGTACACTTAGCTTTTCATAGCCATGCTGTTGGGCAATCGACTGTGCTTTCATAAGCTGCCAGCCTAAAAAATTCGATGCACCGATATAGCGAACTTTTCCACTACGTACCAAGTCATCTAAACTGCGCATCAGCTGCTCAAGTGGCGTCGTGCTATCAAACTGATGCAGCTGCAGCACATCGATATAATCTGTGCCTAACCGCTTTAAACTCGCCTCCACGGCTTGAATTAAATAGCTTCTAGAATATCCACCTTGATTGATTCCATCATTCAATCGGATACCCACTTTGCTGGAAATAATCACCTCTTGGCGTTTTGATTGAAGTAATGCACCGAGCATCTGCTCAGAGGCACCATTTGAATAAGCATCTGCGGTATCGAAATAATTCACGCCTTGCTCAATACAGAGATCAATCATGCGCTGAGCATCATTTAAGCTCGCTTGCCCCCATGCAGAGAAAATAGGGCCTTGCCCGCCAAATGTACCTGCACCAAAGCCAAACTCTGATACTTGTAAGCCAGATTGCCCTAGATTGTGATAGTTCATGGTGATTTCCTGTGTTTTATTTATACACAGAATAGGTACAGATGTTTATCAGAAAAACCCTGAATATCGAGAAAGACTTTCTTGATTATATTAATAATGCTAACTGAAGATTTCGACTTATTCACACGAATGGCGACACTGGGTTCAATCAGTCAAGCCGCTAAAGAAGCCAATCTCTCTGTTTCTGTCGCTAGTAGCCGTCTACACAGACTTGAACAAAGTTTAGGGCTGCGCTTATTTCATCGCACTACACGGCAGCTACATTTAACACAGGAAGGTGCTGTTTTATTGCAGCAAGGTTTTCCCTTATTCGAACAATTTAATTCTCTGCTAGGCCAATTTCAACCTGAAACACAACAACTCAGCGGCGTATTAAAAATCACATGTTCAGAAGTTTTTGGAAATCGTATTTTAGGGCCAGTATTTGCAGCCTTTGCCAAGTTGCATCCAACATTGACTTTGGATATTGAACAGACCGATCAAAATTTAGATTTGGTCTCCGCAGGTATCGACGTTGCGATACGTATTGGACAGTTAGAAAACTCATCACTGATTGCTAAACCGCTCAGCTTAAATCGTCGTATTTTGTGTGCCTCGCCTAGCTATATCAAACAACATGGCGAACCTCACTCCCTAGAAGAGCTCTCTATACACCAATGCATTTTACAGAAATACCCTAAGGGTGTTTCGCAGCTTTGGACATTCGTCCAAGATCAACACAACATAAAAATACCTGTTTCAGGGCAAGTTCATATCAACTCAGGTGAAGGCGTACGCCAAGCAGCACTTGCAGGTTTAGGCATCTCAAACCACTCCATCTGGCATGTGGATGAAGATTTACAATCTGGCCAGCTCATCCAAGTTCTACCCAAGATCCCTGTTCAAAGTACTGCAATCTATGTGGTAATTCCGCATCGACATTTTGTTCCGCCTAAAGTACAGGCTTTTATGCGACACTTGGACGATTATTTTCAGCATCAATATGCTTGGTACGTATCGCCGAATTTATCTGAAAATTAGGCCAAAAATTTATCTTAAAATACTGTTAAAAGTCTTAATCAGCGGCGGAAGTTCAACTTCTAAGCTGCTATACATTTCACGCTCAATGTTTCGTACAATCGAGTCCAGCGGTAAATCATTTTCCTGCAAGCCAAAAGGCTCTTCCAGTTCTGCACTTAACGCATCCAAACCTAAAAATAAATATGCAATCAAAGCCACAATGACAGGTGTCCATATCCCTAAACTGGCCTCTAGGCTAAATGGCAAAATCAGACAAAATGAATACACTGCGCGATGTAAAAGCACCGAATAGGAAAATGGTAATGGCGTGGTCATGATACGGTCACAGCCTGCATGGATATCACCCATCGCTACAGTATGACGTGTGAGCGTGCTGTAAATAATGTCTGTAATCTGACCTTGTTTATAGGTTTTGACTAAATCTTTTTGAATAATTTCAAGTAAATACTGTGGTGCATTGATATTGTCTCGACATTGCTGCCATTGCTGATCCGTCAAAGCTACGCCGTCTTTAAAATGTGCAATATCTTGTGATTCATGGCGTAAGCGATCACGTAACAAATTGCAAAACAGCATGATGCGGTACATCAACACGGTTCTTTGCTCATCTTCAAGGACATGGCTATCACGAATCATGTGGCGTGTATTGGCAATCAATGAGCCCCAAAGCTTGCGCCCTTCCCACCAACGGTCATAACAGGCAGTATTTCGAAAGCTCAAAAAAATCGACAGAATCACCCCAAAGATGGTAAATCCGATGGCTGGAACTTCAGGCGTATTCAGGTAGTGTGCAGCGCTTAGATACACCAAAATCGCCGACAAACTCACGACGACAGCCAACGCAGGCATGACTTTTGGGAGTATCGTGCCATGCCATGCAAATAAAAGTTTAAAGCTATTATTTTTATTTCGAATGATCACTTATTTCCCCTCTGTACTGCCTTAATGAACCATCTCAAGCATGAAAAAAGCCCAACCGAAGTTGAGCTTAATCTTAACCTACTTGATCTTAACCTATTGGGGATTCAAAGATGAATCCCTTTAAAAACTAAGATTTTATTTACCCGGTTTAAAACTGTCTTTCAAATCTAAGATGCGGTTAAACACTGGTTTTTCAGCTGTATGATCAAACTGATCTGCAACAAAGTAACCTTCACGTTCAAATTGGAAACGATCTTCAGGTTTTGCTTCTGCCAATGCAGGCTCAATGACCGCTTGAACCACTTTAAGTGATTCTGGATTTAAGTTTGCAAGGAAGTCATCACCCACTTCAGGGTCTGATTCAGTGAATAAACGGTCGTAGATACGAACTTCCGCAGCAATACCCTTGCTTGCAGAAACCCAATGTACAACACCTTTCACTTTACGGCCTTCAGGGTTTTTACCTAAAGTTTCAGGGTCGATTGAACATTTCAATTCAACCACTTCACCGTTCTCGTCTTTAATCACTTCATCACACTTAATCACATACGCATGACGTAAACGCACTTCACCGCCCGGAATCAAACGTTTAAAGCCTTTAGGCGCAACTTCTTCAAAGTCTTTACGATCAATGTAAATGTCTTGAGTCAACGGAATGATACGGTCACCCATGTCTACATTTGGATGACGTGCATGCACCAAATCCATTGCTTCAGGCAAGTTAGTTAAAGTCACTTTGAGTGGATTCAACACTGCCATACCACGCGAAGCAGTATTTTCTAGAGACTGGCGGATGCAGTATTCAAGCATTGCAACATCTACGATACTGCCATCAACTTTCGTTACACCTACACGTTTACAGAAGTCACGTAGACCTTCTGGAGTAAAGCCACGACGACGCATACCCACAACGGTAGGCATACGTGGGTCATCCCAACCATTCACAAAACCACCTTCAACCAATTTACGTAATTTACGTTTAGAGGTAATGGTGTAATCTACATTTAGGCGGCTTGATTCATACTGATGTGGTACAGATGGTGATTTAACTTTCTCGACAACCCAGTCGTAAAATGGACGGTGATCAACAAACTCTAGTGTACACAGTGAATGCGTAACCCCTTCAATGGCATCTGATAATGGATGCGCATAATCGTACATTGGGTACATTTTCCATTTATCACCAGTTTGGTGATGTTCAGAATGCAAAATACGATACAAAATAGGATCACGCATATGGATGTTAGGTGAAGTCATATCAATTTTGGCACGTAGTACTGCCTGACCTTCTCCCAACTCACCATTACGCATTTGTTCAAAACGCGCTAAGTTTTCTTCTACGCTAGCATCACGTTGCGGCGAATTTTTACCCGGCTCCACAAAATTACCGCGGTTTAGTTTGATTTCTTCAGGGCTCTGCAAATCCACATAAGCATCACCTTGTTCAATCAATTGCACTGCCCAAGTGTAAAGCTGATCAAAATAGCTCGATGCATAACGTGGCTCGCCATTCCACTCAAAACCTAGCCATTTGACGTCATTGGCAATACCGTCTACATACTCTTGCTCTTCGGCATCCGGATTTGTATCGTCAAAACGGAGGTTACATAGACCTGCGAATTCTTGAGCAATACCAAAGTTTAGACAAATAGCTTTTACATGACCAATATGTAGGTAGCCATTTGGCTCTGGTGGGAAACGTGTTACAACTTGTTCGGTACGACCTGCAGATAAATCATCGGTAATAACTTGACGTACAAAATCTAAGCCTGGCTGTTGTTCCTGCTGCGCAGCTTCGACAGGGGCATTGTTCTTGGTTGTCGGATTGTTAGGCAGGGATGAAACAACATCGTTTGGCTTCATGGTAATAAAATCACTTCTATAAAGATAAAATTAGGATAATTAAAACGCTTTTCTTGATTTTTAACAAAGAAAGTAACGTTTTTACTTGCCTTGTAGTTTACAGTTTGCTTATGCTTCTCACAACCAAAAAACCCATGGCTTTCATGTCCATGTACAGGAGATTACACAATGAGTTTTCCTCAAGTCGAATTAAACACCAATAAAGGTCGTATTGTTCTTGAGCTTAACACTGAAAAAGCACCTAAAACTGCTGAAAACTTCTTACAGTATGTTCGCGATGGTTTCTATGACGGCGTGATTTTCCACCGTGTTATTGATGGTTTCATGATCCAAGGCGGCGGCATGGATGAAAACTTCAAAGAAAAAACAACTCGTGATTCTATTGAAAACGAAGCTGACAACGGTTTAAGCAATGATGTTGGTACGATCGCTATGGCACGTACTCAAGCACCTCATTCTGCTTCAGCTCAATTCTTCATTAACGTGAAAAACAACTCCTTCCTTAACCACATTGGTAAAACAGCGCAAGGTTGGGGCTATGCAGTATTTGGTAAAGTAGTTGAAGGTCTTGACGTTGTTGACGCAATCAAAAGCGTTCGCACTGGTAACCGTGGCTACCACGCAGACGTTCCTCTAGAGAACGTTGTAATTGAATCAGCTAAAATCATTTCTGAGTAATTTTTAAATTCTCCCTGAGTAGCATTGCTGCGCAAGTCCCTTTAATAACGGAGGGAGTTTCAATATGAAATAAATGTCGGAACTCCTCCCATTTCTAAAGGGAGGCTGGGAGGGATTTTTAGAATAAGGAAAAGATTCGTGACCTATCTGTTTATCGCTGATTTACATTTGTCACCTGAACACCCTCGACTCGTTCGGGGGTTTTTAGCTTTGTTAGAACAATACAAAACTCAAAATACCCAGCTGTATATTTTAGGTGATTGGTTTAATGCTTGGATTGGTGATGACTTTACTGCTCCATGGTTAGATGAAATCATTGCAGCGCTAAAAGATTTTACTGCTTTGGGAAATCAAATTTATTTCCAAGTAGGTAATCGTGACTTTGCATTGGGTCAAAAGTTTTTAGATAAATTTCACGGTCAATTATTACAAGACGTTGATTATCTCCACATTAGCAACTATAAAATTCGCCTCGAACATGGCGATTTACTTTGCACCGATGATGTGTCTTACCAAAAGTTTCGTAAAGTGATTCGTAATCCTTTGCTTTTAGGTTTCTTAAAGAGCTTACCGCTTAGCATTCGACAAAAAATCGCCAATGGCTTCCGCAAAAAAAGTACAGAAACCAAGCAAGTTAAATCTTATGAAATCATGGATGTAAATGCCGAAGCTGTAGAAAAAGCTTTAGAGCATGCCGATCTACTGATTCATGGACATACCCACCGGCCCCAAATACATGATGTACATGGCAAACTACGTATCGTTTTAGGGGACTGGCGCACAGAACAAGCTCAAATATTCGAGGTTGGTGAAAACCCATCTATGAGTGATTTAAAATTAAAAAAATGGTCTTACTAACCCTTAGACTTTAGTTAATCCTGCCGTCATATTTGGTTAAAACAACACATTCATATATTAAGACATAGCCTTTTACCAGACTATCTCAACAGATTATTAATTGAACTGCATCCTACATATAGCAGATTAACGTCATTTAAAATCTTAAAAAAACAAAGTTTAAACTTAAAAACAATTTCACAAGGAATTCACTATGGACTACTTTCATCCACAGTGAACATCTTCAGATATTAATTAAGCAGCAATGACAGGTTGCTTAACTGCTGGACTATTACCAATTTGCCATACATATGGTAGCGGCGTTTGATTAATCTCCCAATCACCAATGACTTTCTGTTTATAAATAAGTGGATTATGCGATGACACTACACGAGCATTACGCCAAAAGCGGTCTAACTGTTTAGTTGTCGAGCTTGCTGAAGCGCCCAAGGCGTTAAACAACTCACTACTTAAATTTAGTACCAACTCTGATATGACCACTTGCCCTTTAGAGGATTCAAGCTCCGCACGGTCATTCGCTTGCTGATCCAACTGGGTATCAGACTGAAAATGACTTAAATATGCGACATCCAAAGCTTCTGCTGCACGAAGTGTAATTGCTTCAGCTGCATAAGACTGTGCCGACGCCTTACCAATCACTTGTAAAATTTGTGCATCATCTCGAACTAAATCAGCATTACCATGGCTGTAAATACGTGTGCGTTCACGGACTTCATTACTGAAAACGTCCACAGCATTTTGTGCTATACCTGCCAGCGTTGCCAAATGCACGACCTGATAGAACGCCGTTTGATATTTAAAGCGCTGATCGAATGGCAAAATATGATCACGATCAATACTAACATCTTGAATATTCAGTGTGCCGCTGCCTGTGGTTTTTGGCCAAAGCCATCCCAGTCATCGTATACTTGTATGCCATCGTCATGTGTTGAAACTGCGGCTATAACATGTTGATTCGTTGTTTCATCTAAAGCGAATAGATCGATCCAATCTGCAAAGATTGTTCCGGTAGAATAGTATTTTTGACCATTGACCCTTAGCTGACCTTGCGCATTTTCAGTAACTCGGGTAACAACATCTCCAATTTCAACTTTTCCGATTTCTGTCCAAGCATTACCGACCAAATCGCCTTGCAGAAAGCGTTTAAACCAAACCGTTTGATCTTGTGTTTTTTGCGCATTTAAACGGTCTTCTACAAAAGCAAAATGACCTCTTAATGCCTGTACAACATTAGAATCGGCCTTAGCCAATTCAATTAACAACTGAAACAACTGTTTTTGTGAAACCCCGTCACCGCCAAAAGCCACGGGTACACGGACCGCACCAAATCCAGCTTGTTTTAACCATGAAATTGCATCATACGGCAGTTTCCTATTTTGTTCCCGCGCCAAAGCGCCTTCTGCAATTCTCTGAAAAATCGGACGGAACTTAGCGGCCACTTGATCATAGTCAGCACCTAAAGATAAGGGCTGTTTATTATTTTGAATCGTCATAATCTTCTCCTCTTAACTCCAAGCATGGCGCGGCGGTGGTACATCATTTAAATAGTAGTTGCCTACAATATTCAGCTTCCAACGTACGGGATCGTGCAAAGTATGCGTGCGCGCATTACGCCAATGACGGTCTAAATTCAGCTCAGACAACGTTGATCGTGTGCCTGAGAGTTCAAATAGTTTATTCGCCGCAAGTAACGCAATTTCAGTCGTCAGGACCTTAGATTCTGCTGTTAGTAGTGTTGCCTCTGACACCGTTTCTTCTGTTGGGTTCTCTACGGCTCGGTCTATCGCTTCACCCGCCAAAGCCAACACTGCCTCTGCAGCTCGGAGTTTAATTTTCAACTCGCCGATGTTGGCAATCGTATACGGATCTTGCACCGCCTTTTCTAAGCCCGAATCAATCCAAGGACGTGCATGCTGACGCACATATTGAATCGTTTCATTAATCGCACCGCGCGCAATACCAGCATCGACAGCAGATTGAATGAATTGAGAAATAGCGCCCGCAGCCGTTGGACGTTCAAAAGCTTGATGAATGGGTACAATGTGATTTAAATCCACTTTGACATTGTCCAACAGTACAGAACCGCTGACTGTCGTTCTTTGTCCAAAACCACTCCAGTCATTAATAATTGTTAAACCCGGCGTATGCTGGGGTACTAAGGCTGCATAAGGCTTTCCATCATTCACTGCAACCACAGGTATCCAATGTGCAAGCAAAGCGCCTGTTGCAAAGAATTTTTGACCATTAATGAGCGCATGATCATCTTTAAACTCAATGGCTGTTGTTAAATCTGCAACTGTTTTGGAACCTTTTTCTGAAAATGCATTGCCAAAGCGTTTACCTTGTAAGACTTGATCAAAGAAAAACTCTTGCTGTGATGGATTTGCATCCAAACGAATATGCTCGACAAAGGCCCAATGGTTTTGGGCAATTTGTCCTAGGGATGAGTCTGCACTAGAAATAATTTTGACCACTTCTGCAAGGGTTTTATAACTCACTCCTGCACCACCAAATTGACGCGGTACAGTAATGCCCCACAAGCCTGATGCTGAATATTGCTGTACTTCCTGTAAAGGTAAGCGGCGTTCATGATCGCGTTTAGCTGATTCTTTTGTAAATTCCACAGCTAATTGTTCAGCAACCTCGATAGCTTCTTGATCAGATCGAATAATATGCGCTAAACCGTTAGATTGATAGAAATCGCGCGGAATGTTTTGCGCCTCTTTTAGTTTAATTTCAATTTTTGAAGTCATTCTTAAAATGCTCAGTTTAGATATTATTCAAATAAGCTAGCACTTTTTATTTTGATTATTTATAGAATTATCATCAAAACAAATCAGTTTTCATGACATAGAATTTACATTTTTAATTGTCAAACAAAATCTTTATAAGCCGTACCAAACAAAAAAAATATCTGCTTATCCACATGAATATATGAACTATTCAAAAATTATGATTAGCATTTATTCAGATTTGTTTTTGACTTTTTATTAATAAATGCAGCTGTATTTTTATATACCCTCTTATGCAAGAGATTAAATAACTCAGTAAAAAATCATGTCTAAAAATATTCGCTTCAATGCCTTTGAAATGAACTGTATTGCACATCAGTCACCCGGTCTATGGCGTCATCCATTAGACCGTTCTACAGAATACAAAGACCTAGAATATTGGACCGACTTAGCTAAAATTTTAGAACGCGGAAAATTTGATGGTGTCTTTATAGCAGATGTTTTGGGTATCTATGATGTCTATTATGGTTCTGCTGAACATGCGCTGACTGGCGCAGTGCAAGTGCCAGTGAATGATCCTTTGCAAATTGTTCCCGCAATGGCAGCCGTCACCAAACATTTAGGCTTTGGTGTCACGACTTCAATTTCATTTGAGCACCCCTATCCTTTCGCAAGGCGTATGAGTACTTTAGATCACCTGACGAAAGGCCGTGCAGGTTGGAACATTGTGACTTCCTATCTAGAAAGTGGCTCTAAAAATCTAGGTCTGAAAACTCAAGTCAGCCATGATAACCGCTATGATATCGCAGATGAATATTTAGAAGTTCTCTATAAACTCTGGGAAGGTTCTTGGGAAGATGATGCTGTGCTACGCGATAAGCAAAAGGGGATTTTTGCCGATCACCGTAAAGTGCATCCAATTCAACATGAAGGAAAATACTTTACAGTTCCTGGCATTCATATTTGCGAACCTTCACCCCAGCGTACACCGGTTTTATATCAAGCTGGCGCTTCAGCACGCGGACAACAGTTTGCTAGTCAAAATGCGGAATGTGTTTTCATCTCTGCACCAACTCAAATTGCAGTAAAAAAACTGGCCGAAGGTATTCGGCATAATTTAGTAAAAGAAGGCAAAGATCCCCATTCTGTCCTGATCTATACCATGCTGGCCATAGTGGTTGATGAAACCGATGAAAAAGCCCAAGCTAAGTTCCGTGAATATCAGCAATATGGTAGCTATGACGGCGGCTTGACCCTGGCTTCTGGCTGGTCAGGTGTCGACTTTTCTCAGTTTAAACCAACAGATCAAGTGGAATACATTCAAACCGATGCCATTCAATCTATGCTGCAATCTTATGTAGAGGCAGATCCTGATAAAATTTGGACGATTGAGGAAATTGCAAAATGGACCAGTGTCGGCGGTAACGGACCTGTTATTGTCGGCTCTCCAGCAACCGTGGCAGACCGTTTACAGGAGTGGATTGAGTACACTGGTATTGATGGCTTTAACTTAGCCTACATATTGGCGCATAAGAGTTTTGAAGATATTGTGGAATACGTGGTACCAGAATTACAACGTCGTGGTGTATATCAAACAGAATATGCTGACGGAACCTTGCGTGAAAAACTCTTCGGCCAAGGCGCGAAATTGCCCGACAACCACCGTGCGGCGCAATACCGATATAAAAATCACGCTCAAGTTGCGAACAAGCATCAACACCTTGAAATGGCTTAAGCCGCTTTTTTTAGGCAAAAAAAACAGCAGATAATCTGCTGTTTTTTGCTTTCAGGCTAAGCGATATAGCTGGTTTGGGCCAGTATAGAAGCTTTTACCATCTAGATTCAGGTTAAATGTCTCACCTGTTTCTAATTCAATCATTTGCCCAACATCAACCCAAATTAAACCAGCATTGGTATTTTGTTGACGTTTCAAAGGCACCAATTTCACATTAATTTCATCGCCATTTACAGCTTTGGCAGTTTGCCAAGTATTTAAAATATTCAAAAGATTTACTCAACATGTGAGCTTTTTGTGACAGAACAAAGAGATTAATCAATCGGGTTTGGAATAATAATTCTGTAGTTACAAAGATAAGATTCAAGTCAGAAGCTTGAATACAGATAAATCACAATCAGCTAAATAAAAAAGATAAGCAGGAACATTACCCGCTTCGAGTTAAGCAGAAGTATACAATATTGTGCTTTGATTAGCAAAAGTAGAGTTTACATATACTCTAAGCCACTACTTTTGCTAAAATTATTGAATTAAAATTTTAACCATCGAGTAAATTAATTACCCATACAGTGAATAATATAACGAAGGCTGTATCGCTTAGTAACCACCTTCTGTTTTCGTTACTGGGGTATCATTTTTGTATTTCGATAAAAGTTCACGTAACGAATTCATGAGCACACTGGTATCGACACCCACGGCAACAAATTCTGTGCCTAACTCGATATATTTCTGAGTCACATCATGTTGTGTCGACAAAATACCTGCAGCTTTACCCGCCTTACGTATGCGCTGAATCGCATCAATCACGGTTTTTTGTACTTCAGGATGATTCGGATTCCCTTGATAACCCATCGTCGCCGACAAATCCACGGCACCAATAAACACCCCATCGATGCCATCAATTTTCAGTATTTCATCTAAGTTTTTAATCCCTTCAATTGACTCAATCTGAATCAGTAAACAGATATTTTCATGTGCATTTGCATAATAGTCAGGAATACTGTTCCAACGTGTTGCACGTGCTAATGCTGCACCAACGCCTCTAATACCCTCGGGTGGATAACGTACTGCCTTAACCATAAGTTGAGCTTGTTCAACAGTTTCGACCATAGGGATGAGCAAGGTTTGCGCACCGATATCCAACAATTGTTTAATCAGTTGCACACTACCAATTGGAGGTCGAACCACAGCCTGCGAAGGATATGCTGCAATACTTTGCAGTTGCGACAATGTCGTCCGCAAGTCACTTGGCGCATGCTCGCCATCAATGAGCAACCAGTCATAACCTGCATTTGCAGCTATTTCAGTACCATAAGCATCGGCTAAACCGACCCACAAACCAATCTGCTGTTCGGTTTTTAATTTTTTCTTGAAATGATTGGTGTAATCCATCGCTGCTGTCTCATGCTTAAACTATGATTAACTACAATTGATTAAACGCCTTTTGGCAAAAACTACCAATAGCATTTATCTATCTTATGATTTTATATAACTCTAATTCGCACTTCATACAGCTTAAATCTGTTAATTTTTAGCCAATGAGTACAGCATATACGACTAAGATCTATCTTTGGAAAATTTTCTCCTTAGACCATTTGGCCATTTATCCGCTAAACTACAGCAAACTATATCTGGAGATATTCGATGGATCTGTTAAACGTATCAAAACAACGCTATACCACGAAAGCATATAATCCTGCTAAAAAAATTCCACAGGAACAATTTGAGCGTTTATTACAAATACTCCGTTTAACACCATCTTCCATTAATATTCAGCCTTGGCATTTTTTTATTGCAGATCATGATGCAGCCAAACAACGCATTGCCAAAGCCTTAGTAGGAAAATATGCCTACAATGCCCCAAAAGTTTTAGATTCATCACATACTATTTTATTCTGTACTAAAGCAGACATCACTGCAGAGCATTTAGATAATCTTTTAAATCAGGATGATCGTAGTGGTCGCTTTAAAGATGACAAAGCCAAACAAGGTCAAAAAGACAGCCGTACAGGTTATGTCGATTATTATCGTAATGAAAAAGGTGATATTCAACGTTGGGCTGAAAACCAAACATTTATTGCTTTAGGTCAAATGCTTTTGGCAGCAGGCATTGAAGGTGTCGATGCAACACCGATTGGTGGATTTGACGAAGCGATCATCACTGAAGAATTGGGCTTAGTTGAACAAAACTTGATTCCTTCTGTACTGATGACTTTAGGCTATCGTAGCGAAAATGATTTCAATGCGAAATTACCTAAATCACGTCTGAATGCTGAAGAAATTTTTACACACCTCTAAGCTTTCCATAAAACCGACGAAAGGGGCAATTTTGCCTCTTTTTTGTCATTTCGGGACTTATTATTTAAACAATTATCGAGTATATTCTGCTCAAAATATACTCAGGTCTCTCCCTATGCCTACAGCTATAAAATTACCCATGAAATTTCATTGCGAAGCGTGCAATACGGTTTATTTACAAAAATATGCGGGCGATATGCTTCATAGCTATCCAAACTGCCCAAATTGTAAACAACCGGGTCAGTTACAAGGCACGATTGAAACTCAAGATTTCCTAAAACACCCCGTTGCAGTGGGTAAATGTTATTTTGAAAATACCTTACAACGATTTCAACAACTCACACGTTAACTAAGCATCTAAAACTAAAAGCCCTCAACTCGAGGGCTTTTTTTATAAAGATATACTTAGCAACAATGTGAAAATATAATATTTATAAATTGGTCTGAACTTTGCTGAATAAATTGAATAAAAACAACAAATCAAGCAGAGGTGGGACATGTCATATTTACTACAAATGCCGATGAAGTTTGAATGCGGTCATTGCCATCAAATGTATCTACATACTTATCAATATACTGATCATCACTGCCCTGAGTGTCCAACCTGTCGAGATCAAGGACTAGTCATGGGCGTGGCTGAATGGGATGATTTACTACAACACCCGATCGTTTTTGCTAAAAATTATCTTAGACATACATGGCATATGCTAAGCAAACCACACTCATGATCCCTGCAATCAAACCAAAGACGGTTGCGACTCTCATTTTTTCTTTAAAGATGATGAGGCCCGCAACCACGCCTAAAACTACGACCAGAATATTCATGCCAGCAAATACGATTGCAGGTGTGTCTTTAAGCAACATGTGTGCTTTCACATACAGTGCGATATTGGCAAAGTTTAAGAGACCTAAGCCCAATCCAGCGAGGATATTTTTGGTCTGTCCCAAACTGCCGTGCTGTACGATGTTATAAATGCTCGAAAGTAAAAATGCACAAATAAACACCAAATTTAAAGTCACCGCAAACTGCATGCCCAAACCTGAAGCAAATTTTAATAGCACATCAATCAGTGCATAGCCTGCCCAAACGCTTAATAAAAATAAAATACCCTGCTTTCCATCAATGCTTCCCTTGCGCTGTGAAAATAAAATCAGCAATACCGCAAGTACACCAAGTGCGATACCAATGAGCTTAATGGCATTAAAATATTCACTGAAAATAAAATAGGCTGCGCTAAGAGATAGCACAACAGATAAGCGCTGAGCCAATTCGGTTTTTAAAATACCCGCTGTTTGCAGTGAGCGTGCTAAGCAATAAAAAATCGTCGGCAGTAATACACCCAAAGCCGCAATTAAAACCCACGGCGTTTTATTAATCGAAATATGAGCTAGATCCGGCTTAAACCATAGAAAACATAAAATACTCGCAGATGCATAATTCCATGTGATCATTTGTGCAGCGTTAAAACCCCGATCACGACAGAGTTTTAGAATTACTGAAACGAGAACACTGCAAATCGCGGCAGCAAAGATCAATTCCATGACACGCTCTTATTCTTGAGTTGTATTTAAAGCAATTTTTCTAAGTTCAAATCAAAGAAAAGCCCACTTAATTGTGGGCTTTTCTTCAAAAATAATCTATCTCAAGACAAATTATTTATAGTGACTCACCATTTTCTCTAAAGAAATTGGACGAATCTTGTCAGCATTACCCGCTGTACCAAATGCTTCATAACGATCGATACAAATTTGTTTCATTGCATCAACAGTTGCAGAGAAGAATTTACGTGGGTCAAATTCAGCTGGTTTTTCAGCCATCATACGGCGCATAGCACCTGTAGATGCAAGACGTAAGTCAGTATCGATGTTAATTTTACGAACACCGTGTTTGATTGCGTCTACAAGTTGGTCTACTGGAACACCATAAGTTTCGCCGATGTTACCACCGAATTCATTAATTACAGCTAACCATTCTTGTGGCACAGAGCTTGAACCGTGCATTACAAGATGCGTATTTGGTAACGCAGCGTGAATTTCTTTAATACGGTCAATCGCTAAGATGTCACCTGTAGGTGGGCGAGTAAATTTGTACGCACCGTGTGAAGTACCCACTGCAATTGCAAGTGCGTCAACATTGGTATCAGCTACAAATGAACGCGCTTCTTCAACTGAAGTTAAAAGCTGAGAATGATCAAGTACGCCTTCAGCGCCTACACCATCTTCTTCACCAGCCATACCAGTTTCAAGGCTACCTAAACAACCGATTTCGCCTTCTACTGAAACGCCACACGCATGTGCCATTTGAACAGTACGACGAGTCACGTCTACGTTGTATTCGTATGAAGTTGGCGTTTTACCGTCTTCACCTAAAGAACCGTCCATCATCACTGATGAGAAGCCAAGTTGAATAGAACGTTGACATACATCAGGGCTAGTACCATGGTCTTGGTGCATAACCACAGGAATATGTGGCCATTCTTCTATTGCTGCCAAAATCAAATGACGCAAGAACGGAGCGCCTGCATACTTACGTGCACCCGCAGATGCTTGTACAATTACAGGTGAATTTGTTGCATCTGCTGCAAGCATAATTGCACGCATTTGTTCTAAGTTGTTTACGTTGAATGCTGGTACGCCGTAAGCATGTTCGCCGGCGTGATCCAAGAGCTGGCGCAATGAAATAAGAGCCATAATATCCTCCCAGGTAATGCCGCATATTCTACATGCTCAATCATTTCAATTCAGCAACAAATAACACTATTTAAAAAAAAATCCCTGCATTTGCAGGGACTTTTTAAATAAAGACAACAATCTTAGTGAGCTGCTGCTGCTGAAGCGGCTGTTTCAGCGTCAGCTGTTGCTTCGTCTGCAGGTGCATTTGCAATTTCAGCAGGAACATCTTGGTTCTTTTCATCCAATACTGGCTTATCAAGTTCATCAATGGCTTTTTGTTGTTCTGGCGTTGTTTGAGCATTGTCTACGGCAACAGCAGATGCTTCTGATTCCGTTGGTGCAGACTCTTTTTTAGCACAAGCTGTCAAAGTTAATGGTGCGATTAAAAGTACAGCAAGTGCAAGTTTTAAGTTCATCGTTGTTTCCTACTACTGCGAATTAGGTGTTGCGATAAATTTTATTGCAGAAATATTGCACTTTGATGACGGCAAAATGAATGGGCGATAAAAAAAGGCTGACCGAAGCCAACCTTTTTTAATACTGTACTATCTTATTAATAATACTAAATTAAGCACGGTCAAGAAGCGCTGCTACAGCAGGAAGAGTTTTACCTTCAACGAATTCAAGGAAAGCACCACCACCAGTCGAGATGTAACCAATATTGTCTGCAACTTCATATTTATCAATTGCAGCAAGCGTGTCACCACCACCCGCGATCGAGAAGCCTTCAGATTCTGCAATCGCTAAAGACAATGCTTTGGTGCCTTCGCCGAATTGATCAACTTCAAACACACCTACTGGACCATTCCATAGAATAGTTTTTGAAGTTTTCAAAATCTCAGCAAATGCTTTTGCAGTTTCAGGGCCCACATCCAAAATCATGTCGTTGTCTGTTACATCTTCAACTTTTTTCACGACAGCTTTAGCAGCAGCTAATGAACCGAGGAAGTCTGCAAAATCAATTTCAGCAGCATCAGCAACAACAACATCTGTTGGAAGTGGTACAGATACTTTTGCAGCAATGGCTTTTGCTGTATCGATCAAGTCATTTTCACAAAGTGATTTACCAACATTGAAGCCTGCAGCAGCTAAGAATGTATTGGCAATACCACCACCCACGATCAATTGATCACAGATGTCAGATAGTGAAGTTAATACATCTAATTTAGTAGAAACTTTTGAGCCTGCAACAATCGCAACCATTGGTTTTGCAGGAGTTTTAAGTGCACGACCTAGCGCGTCAAGCTCAGCAGCAAGTAAAGGACCTGCAGCAGCCACTTTTGCACAACGTGCTACGCCTTCAGTCGATGCTTCTGCACGGTGAGCCGTACCAAATGCATCCATAACGTAGACATCACAAAGTGCTGCATATTTAGCAGATAATTCAGGATTGTTTTTCTTTTCACCTACATTGAAACGGCAGTTTTCAAGTAAAACCACTTGACCTGGCATAACGTCAACACCATCCAAATAGTCAGTGATCAATTGAACATCTTGACCCAAAGCTTCTGTTAAATAAGCGGCTACAGGTGCTAGAGACTGTTCTGCTTTAGGCTCACCTTCAACAGGACGACCTAAGTGTGAATACACCATTACAGCAGCACCTTTTTCTAAAGCTGCTTTAATTGTTGGCAACGCCGCACGTAAACGTGCATCGCTTGTAATCACGCCATTTTTAACTGGTACGTTAAGATCTTCACGGATCAGAACACGTTTACCCGCCAAATCTAGGTCAGTCATACGCTGAAAGTTCATGCATTACTCTCTTTTATTGATATCAAAACGCGACGATTTTAAATGATTATGCAGAAAAACGTTAGCTTCTTTTGCAGAAAAGCTATGTCGAGCCAAAGTTTTGTTATGATAGCGAAAAGCCTTATAAAGATTCAGCGCTTATGTCGATTCATCCAGACCCAAATATTAATCGTTTAAATGTTTTAGGCGAACCCTTGGCAAGCTGTTGTTTTGATCCGATTACCGGATATTTTAGAAATGGCTTTTGCCATACAGCAACAACAGACCTTGGTCAGCATACGATGTGTGCACAAATGACATCTGAATTTTTAAACTTTTCCCAAAAAGTTGGCAATGACCTAATCACACCTTTACCCGAAGTTGGTTTTCCAGGATTACAACCTGGTGACTTCTGGTGTATCTGTGTGACTCGCTGGGTGGAAGCGTATCAAGAAGGATTTGCCCCACCTATTAAAATACAAGCGTGTCACCAAGCGGCGCTGTCTTATGTACCGCTTGATGTACTTATGGAATATGCAGTGTAATGAGTACTCCCAAAATCATTTTGGCTTCTAGCAGCCAAACCCGTAAAGACCTAATGGACCGTTTACGGATTGATTACCTCTCAATCGTACCAGATATAGACGAAACACCTCGTGGTGAGAACCACGCTGATGAGTTAGCAAAGCGACTGGCATTTGAAAAAGCTTCAGCAATTGCAAACCAATACCCAGACGCGATTGTGATTGGTTCTGACCAAGTCGCATGGCGCGAAGGCGCACCAGATATTTTTATCGGTAAACCGCTTTGCGATGAAAAAGCCATTAAGCAGCTTCAAGCCAATTCTGACAAAATCGTTTATTTCAGTACGGCACTCAGTGTCCAACAAAAATCGACAGGTTTTGAACAAACCCTTGTCGAGCACTATAAAGTGAAGTTTCGCAAACTTAGCTTGCCTGAAATTGAACGTTATGTTCAGGTTGAACAACCGTTACACTGCGCTGGCAGTTTTAAATGTGAAAGTTTAGGGATTAGCTTATTTGAAGAAATGATCGGGCAAGACCAAACTACACTCATGGGTATGCCGATGATTAAACTCTGCAATATTTTGCGTGAGCTTAAGATCTTAGTCCCATAATTTTAAAATCTTTATCTGTTACAGCATAATAAACACATCATTAGCTCTTTATGGGCTAATGATTAAAAAGTCACTTACTTATTTATTACAACCAAGAACTGAAAACATGAAAACGTTTAATTTAATTTCATCTAGCCTCATTAGCATTAGCCTTCTATTTTGTTCGACAAACGGTCATACCAATACAGTGAATCAAACTGTGACCAACTCTCAGCAATACAACAAAAACTTAGTCAATGAGTGGGTTCAATATAAATTTATCTATGCTGAATTAGAACAACAAGGCGCTGCGATGCAGGAGCAAATCATTCAACAACTGGGCACTAAAACCAAAACCGGTGGTAGTAACACGCCAGAACAACAAATCAATAAACTGGTTGCTCTAGGCAAACAAAAATTTGAAAGCATTCAACCACAAACAGTTGAAGTGAAAAAACTTCTAAAACTACAAACCGAAAATGTTGAAATGATGGCAAAAGTCATGCCGAATCATTTCAAATTAATGTCTGATAAAGAAAATACTAAAATTGATACCAATGCACATTTTGAGCAATTCATGAAATTTTCAGCGACTACGGCTGCTGCCAATAGCTATGATTTGGAAGTTGAAAAATTAGTCATGCAATATCTCAAAGACAATCCTTTAAAATAGTCTCAAGCTAATCACAATAATTTAATGAAATAGAGCCTTGCTAAAAACAGGAATCTCAAGGGACAATATATCCATTGAAATTGTATGTATTTAGCTATGGCTCATTCTCTTGACATCCTCGGCAGCATCAGCGCTGAACAATTCCTTGCCGAATATTGGCAAAAAAAACCATTATTGGTTCGTAATGCACTCCCTGAAATTACCCAAATACTTGAACCGAAAGATGTTCTTGAATTGGCTTTAGAAGATAACGTCACTGCACGTCTCATCAAACAAAAAGATCGTGATCCTAACCAATGGACAGTGAAATCTTCCCCACTACTTAAAGCCGATTTTCAAAAAATGCCGAAACTGTGGACTTTATTGGTTCAAGCTGTCGATCATTATTCTTTTGACCTAGCCGAGCTTTGGAAGCAGTTTTCATTTATTCCGCAATGGCGTCGTGATGACATCATGGTGTCGTATGCACAAAAAGGCGGCTCTGTCGGACAACATTTTGATTTTTACGATGTCTTCCTCGTACAAGGCTATGGTCATCGCCGTTGGCAATTGGGTCAGATGTGTGATGCAGATACTGCATTTGTAGAAGGTCAACCACTTCGCTTACTACCAGAAATGGACGTACATTTTGATGAAGTGCTTGCTCCCGGCGACTTACTTTATGTGCCACCAGGCCTATCACACTATGGCGTAGCTGAAGATGAATGTCTGACCTATTCATTTGGCTTCCGCATGCCAAATGTCACTGAAATGATGGATCGAGTGACAGACAAATTCACAGACAACCCCCTACTTAAAAATCCATTAACTGATATTTTACGTGATCAAATCAGTGCGATCGGCCAAGTGACTGAAAATGAACTTGAGTATTTAAAAGAAAAGTTATTTGAACAATTGCAAAATTCAACCGTACTTGAAGATGCAATCATGAGCTTAATGTCAGAACCTAAATATCCTGACAATATTCCTGAAGCCGAAGAAATCGGCACTGGTGATTTAGAGGAAGCTCTAGATCAAGGCTATCAGCTCATGTTAGAACCGGCTTCACGCTTACTATATACAGAGCAAGACGGTGATATTTTGTTTTGGGCAAATGGCGAAGGAATCTGTATCTCAGACGAATTTGCAGTGCATTTAAAAACCATTGCCGATGGCCAAAGTCTAGCGCTAGACGAATCTTTATATGATGCTGATATCTTAGAGGATATTGCCATGCTATTAAATGAATCTGTGCTGATGCTCGTCCCAACGGAAGCTGAATAAACTCAATAAAAAGGGAGCGTCATGCTCCCTTTTTATACTGCTGAATAGCATTATTTTCGCTTTCTACGATTTAAAAAATCTTCGACTTGATCGGCTTTTTTTTCCACGATGACGTGATAAACCCATACTATCAACAACACAAATCCAATAAACCAAAGATAACGCATTACGCCGTATTGACTACCTTTGCCTTGCCAAATTTGTAGTTCAATACTTTGAAACTCCACATTCCTCGACTCTAACAAACTCAGTTGACTGGTCATGCTATTTGGGTCGTTGGCAGCATTGACTGAAAAAGGGGCACCGTCCATAACAAAAGTAAATTCTTGTCCTGCATCCAATGTTTCTAATCGTTCAACCTGATCAATACCTGCACCCATTTGCATAAGATTGCTTGAGGTTTGTTGAATAGCGGCATTGTAGTTATCAATTTGAAATTTTACAGATACCTCACCACTGGTCATTGCCCTACCTCTGACCAACAAGACTGCACGATATGGGTTTTGATTGGATGTCGCCGTGTAATCCACTGCAAAATTTTTAGTGTTTAATGTATTTATATCGCTTTGACTTTCACTGAGTAATTGTTGAATTTCTTCGGTACTTAACACCGCATGCTGGAACAAAATCTGCCCATACTCACCTGGTTTAGGCGCATGATCCTGCGAACCACAAGCTGCTATAAAAGTGACACAGCAGAAGAATGCAATGCGCTTTAGATGACTTAATATCGAATTGATCATCATTTTTATTATTTCAACATATTATTTTATGCAGCTGATTTTAAATTAATTTCTGTTTGAATAATGGTACAGCCTTGCTGAGAATGAATTTTGAAATTTCCGCCTATACGCTCCACACGCATTTTCATACTTCTCATACCGATACTCATGCCATGATTTGAAACACTCTCAACATCAAAACCGACGCCATCATCTTCAATAGTTAATAACAATGCGCCATTTTCGAACTGTGACAGCGTGACATTGACATGATTTGCTTGGCTATGTTTCACAATATTGGTCAGGCTTTCTTCAATCACTCGTATTAAAGTCAGACACTGAATTGCCGTTGGTTTGATCGCCCACTGCGAAGGAATACACCATTTGGCATTCATTTCCACTTCATCCATCAACTGACTAAAGCGATGTCGAACAGGTGCGACCCAGAGCAAAGGTGAATCTGGCACTTTACTGTCTAAAGATGATCCACTATCAATAATTTGCCTTAAATCATCGCGCAATAATTTCAACATCGACAAGAACTGTCTGTTTGGAATATTACTTTCACACTGATCAACCAAGATCATCGAGCGCACAATGGATGCGCCCAGACCATCATGCAGATCATGCGATAATTTAATCCGTTCCTGCAGGCGTACATTACTCAGTTCAAGCTGATGTTTATCATTCAAGCTACTACATAGTTCATCACTGACTTTCTGAACTTCAAATGCCAAATCATCATTATATTTTTCAATTTTTTGTATATTACGATTGAGCCTCGCCCCCAAGATCACCACTATAAATAAGGTAATAATCGGTGAGGTAAAAGGTGATAACGGTGTAAAACCTTCTTTTGGAAAGAGGATCAAGACCGTGATGTCTGCAATGACAATCACAATAATCGCCGTCATACAGGATGCGAGTAAAATATAGTCTCTTCTTCTTTCTTTGAAACTAATCCTACAGAGATAGAGGTAGGTGATAAAAAAGAATGCGCAATACAGCAAGAATATAATGTTTGAAACATCCGCATTTCGCTCAAACGGCCAAATACACACCACACCAATCAGTGCAGCTGTCAGCATGGTAAATGACAGTTCAATGCGCGGAAATTTACGTCCAAGAAAGCGCAAGATATAGATGCTAAAACACTGAAAGTACAGCATTGCAAATATCAGATTAGCTTTGGCAGAAAAAACCGAATCTGGGTATGGAAAGGTTTCAGTAGTCAGGGCATTACTGAGAAATAAAATCCACAGCACTGTTGAAAGCGCAAACCAGCCAAAACTGGTATCACGAGGACGCATCAACCAAATGATAAAGCAAATTAGACCCAAGACCCCAGAAAGAAAAATATTTAACTGTAATATGGTCCGACGTGTAAATGTTGTTTTTTCGGCTTGCTCTACCGTTGCCATTACATTATTAAATACTACTGGGCCCAAGCCAGCATTTAAACTTGAGTAACCATACACATAGATCAAAGTTTCATTATGATCATGTTTGATTCCACTTATCGGTAAAATCCAATAGCGCGCAACATTCCAACTTTTAGAAATCGGTTCTTGAAGATTTTTATTGGTCCACAGCAAGTCGCCATTCAGAAAGACTGAACCCGTATTAATGATATAATCAATATATAGTACGATGGGTTCTGCCAAACGGGCATTATTTTTACAGTACCAAGACCAGTCTAGTTTATACCAAGCACCACCTTGATAACCTTCCCAGTCTTTATCTTCTTTCCAACGATCAGGTAATTGTGTGGTTTTCCATCCCGTTCTGGGTAATTCTTGATTGGATGGTGTTTTCACCCGTGAAATGCTATTCACAGTTACATTACATTGATCATTTACAGGGAAAACTTGCTCTGCATGACTCAAGCTCCCCCATACTAAACAGAGGATAAATAATAAAAAATATCCTCCTTTACGCATTATAAAATACCCATAGATCTTGCTGTACTCACGGCTTTGGTTCGTTTCGTTACGGCTAATTTTCGGTAAATATGTTTAATATGGCTTTCTACGGTATAGCGTGATACAAAAAGCTGTTCAGCAATCTCACGATTACTCAAACCTTGAGCAACCAAACATAAAATTTCTTTTTCACGACTGGTCAGCAGATTTAAGTCTGCTTCATCGGCGACTGTTTGTTCTGGACTTGGTGCTTCAGCTTCGGATATTTGTTTTAGGATTTCTCGTGCAATAAATGGGTCAATCGGCGCCCCACCACGTAAAATACTCCGAATAGATAAAAGCACTTCAGCATCATCACGTTCTTTTAATACATAGCCTGTTGCGCCTGCTTTAATCGCAGCAAATAAGCTTTCTTGTGTACTCCATGCAGAGACAACCAAGATCATAGTATTACTTTCGAGGGAACGTATTTTTTCAATAATTTCGATACCACTACCATCAGGCAAACCTAAGTCAACTAAGGCTAAGGATATCGGTTGTGTCTCTACGGCTTGAATAGATTCTTTAACATTTTTGGTGAAGATAAGCTCTTCACGCTTATAACCCAGCTCCGTCAAAATTTGACGTAAACGTAATTGAATAATTTCCTCATCTTCAACGACGAGCACAGGTACGGGTAGTATGACTTCTTGTGGTGACATGATTTACTTCCCCCGAAAAATGAAATGTCTTTTACATTAACGAGTTTAATCCTTTTAGGATATCCCTGTAATTAAGTAAATTTCTTATTTTTAACAATTTATTCTAATTCAATTTATGCAGTTATGATGCATTTTTCTTCTAATTTTAAATCCACTTAACATTACAATATGTGTATAGCCATCAGTCTGACTATACACTGTACTTAGCTTAAACTTAAGTGAGATTAGCTCAAATATTGCTTTTTCAGATATTGCACAATTTTTTCAGATTCAAAAAGTTCTACACCAGTATTAGGATCTTTCAAGTATGGTACTTGAATATTGTTCCCCATGATTTTTAACACTTGTTCACGCTTACCACCTTTTAGAGGTACATATTTACCAGGTTTTAAGCGCATTATCGCTAATCCTTGATCTTGCCAACGCTCCTTAGCCACATTATGAAAGGTATATGCCAATTCCATTTCAGACAATGCGCTACGTACGATGCGTGTATATGGACTCGCTTCAAAACCCCATAGTTCTAAGAGTTGACTTGGTGCATCACGATGGATAACTTTACGCTGCACCCACACCCCTTGAGCCCCATTAATTAATGTTCCAACAAAGGCAACATACGGAATTTTAGGATAATTGGCATACTTCTTAGGAGTCTGACCTGTTTTGCCATAATGTTTAAATAGATGATGAATAATTTGCTGAGATTCGTACAAACGATCCCCTGTATTGTCATCCACCAAGAAAGGAAATTGTTGTTTTCCACCCAATTTCTGTACCTCTAAACGGTACTTTTTAGCCCCTTTGGGACATGGATAAACCTCATAATCCAAATTAAGTGTGGTCAAAACTTCACGCACACGACGGCAATACGGAGAACCTTCAAATTCGTACAGTTTAAGGGCTTTTTCAGGTTGTTTCGGATAAGGCGTCCCATTTGTACCACGTCCGCCCTCTGCTACGCCTGAGAGCAACGCTTGCGCCACTTTTAATTGATGCAACAACATACTTTTTTCCTTTCTTTTTTTATTTCATATTTTTATACAACAGCCGAGAGTCCTCAGCTGATGTTTGTATTTTCTTTTTCACATTTATATCGTCGTGTATGAGCAAGAATTACGCTTTCATTCCACGACTAAAAATTCAAGTACGCTTATAAAGCAACCAATTGCTCTTTTGAAACAACGATGCCGTTATTATCAGCATAGATAAAATCACCAGACTGAATGTTTACACCACCAAAACTTAATGGAATATCTGTTTCACCCACGCCTTTGCGGTTACTTTTTTGTGGAATTGCGGCCAAAGCATGCACACCTAAATCAAGTTCGGCTATTGCATCGACATCACGCACGCAGCCGTAAATAATGACACCATTCCAATGATTCTTGACTGCAGATTCAGCAATCATATCGCCCATCAAGGCACAGCGCATCGAAGCGCCACCATCCACAACCAATACTTTACCCGTACCATCGGTTGCCAATAATTCTTTAACACGAGAGTTATCTTCAAAACATTTAACCGTCACCACCTGACCGCCAAAACTTTTTCGTGCACCATAACTTTGAAAGAATTTACCATCCAAAGACGGGATCACCACTTGTAATTCTTTGTCTGGATGATCATCAAGTAAATCACAAGTGACGAATGGAACTGTAGACACGGTATTTCCCTCATTTAATTGTTAGTATGCGTAAATTATCATAAATCTCGAACTTTTCAGTCTGAGTTTGTGCCGCCTCGACCATAGTATGAGCCACTTGCTGTGCTGTCACTGGCTTAAATTTGAAACGATCAGGTACAAAATGCGAAAAGCGCATATAAAGTTTCTGTGTCGCATCTTCTAAACGTCGAGATTCATTACGCTCACCAAGTAACAGCGAAGGCTTTAATATCGAAAGTTGATTTAACTTTAAGGTTTTTAAATAATATTCTAATTCCCCTTTGACTCGATTATAAAAAAATGCGGAATTAGCGTCAGCGCCCATAGCACTGACAATGATCAAATGGGTTTCTGTATATTCTAATAATTCAGCAAAATGCGCATTGATGCTAAAATCAATTTGATAAAAATGATCTTTAGACCCTGCTTTTTTAATGGTCGAGCCTAAACAACTAAAGGCATGACTATAATCTCTCACATCATCCTGAGTCAGAGAAAGAAAGTCACTGATCACCATTTGTTGAACTTTTGCCAGTCCATTCAGTTCATGGTCACGTTGACGTACAACAGCCGTAATATTCTTACATCCTGTATTTTGACTGAGCTGACGAACCAGTTCCCGCCCGACCAATCCTGTTGCCCCAATGACAATTGCATTCTCTATACTTTTAGTCATTTTTCATACAATCTCAATCACTTTAGACTAATCTAACGTTTTCTTTAAAATTTTTCTGCATCTAAAATGTTGTCAAAGCATGTCAAGACTTGACTTAAGCGCTTAGTTTAATCACAATATGGCACTTGTTTACGGGCTGGTGATAGTTCTTCTGATGTTGGTTTTCAGATGTAATTTCAGCCCGCCCAGACCAATCTATTTCAAGGAGTGCACGAGTGGCAAACTCTGCTCAAGCAAAAAAACGTGCTCGTCAAAACGTTAAAGCACGTCAACACAACGCAAGCTTACGTTCTATGGTTCGTACTTATCTTAAACGCACAGTAGCTGCTATTGCTGCTGGTGATTATGCTGTCGCTACAGAAGCTTACAAAAAAGCTGTTCCTGTAATCGACCGTATGGCTGATAAAGGCATCATCCATAAAAACAAAGCTGCTCGTCATAAGAGCCGTTTAAATGCACAAGTTAAAGCTTTAGCTAACTAATTTGTTGCGATGAAAAAAGCCCTTTTTAGGGCTTTTTTTGTGCCTATTGATTTTTAAAAGCAAAAAAATAAGGTCCTTATTGGACCTTATTTTCTATTTACAGATTATTTATTAATCAGTTTCATATTCGTCGCTGATAAATATGTCCATAATAAGTTTTTGCTTGCTGTCAAATTTGTCCAACGTTGATTGCCACCGTTGGTACAGCTATATCGAATTAAATCCGCACGGTTATTTTGCAAACGTCCCGTATTTAAATCCATGCATTGACCACTTTGACGAATCGTTGTAGTCGCAGGGTCCATGGTCCAAATTTGGTTGGTTTGATTTAACACGCAACGTTCTAGCGTCACTTTAGCTGAACCACCGTTGCCTGTTATGCATTGATCTGGATTTGACTTACTGTGTATACGGCCAATGGCATCATATACCCACTGTTCCGATTCGTCCGCCGTACAACCGCTTGGGCCACTGATGTATAAATTTAATGTTCCATCAGTTAAGGTTTCAGATTTCAAACAATTGTTACCATTTTTGATCAATGTCGCCTGCTCGAACAAACCTTCTTGAGTGACTGAAAGCTTTTTCATAAATGCTTCGAGCGCGCTTTGCGCCTCAGGTACTTGATTGGTTAGGTCTTGTGCATACACATTCATCCAACGATTTAGTCGGTATGCTGTGTTTTGTTGCGACTCATAACGGGTTAATTGCTGACGCGCCACACTATTCATCAATGACTTGTCATTTTTATAGGACTCGTACAGCATTTTTTCAGTTGGATTAAGTGCAACAACAGCATTTACAGCTTGCGCTTCCAAAGCACTTTCTAATTGAGGAAGTTCGATAGCACGCAATGCACTATAACCATGCTGACGTCCAATTTTGACGGCCGGCTTGATCGCTGTACTGTAGACTGGAATATCAATATTTGCTAATAACTTGGCTTCTTCACCTGCTTTTTTACAATACAAATCAACTTTCTGTGGTTGATCTGCCAAAGCTAAATTGACATGCAATTTATTGGCATTACTGCCTAATCGTGCAGGTGCTAAAGCAATATTGTTGACTTTATTCGTGTATTGCACATTCAACCAACATGCCGCTTGATCCAAAGCGGTATTGGCAGCATTTAAGTCATACACATTACCCCAGTTTGAACGTGCAGCAGGATACAACAAACCAACTTGATTGACTGGATCATAGCCCCCTAAAATGGTAATTACGGGCTGACCAAAGACCCGTGGTCGTGGATAATTTTGATCTGCGTTATACCAAACCGGAGCCGTAGAATTTGGCATCTTCGGTTGAGCGACTTCCATTTCACGAGTGGTTTTGTTCCACTTTTTGTAGCCGGTAGGCGAAGTTTCATCCCAGACATAACGGTCAAAGTGTGGTTGAATTTTCAGGAATGTGCTGTAACCCGTATAGTGTGTGTAGCGTGATACATTACTATCAGGATACCCGCCGGACATGGCATCTTTTCCGTACGGAAACAGATTTTTAAAATTTGGGATACCATTCGCTCCATCCCACTTCCATGTCGCCGTCCATGATAGATTTCCGCGCATCATATTGCGATTGGCAATATAACCCCATCCGCTGTCCGCATGATGTGCAGCCCAAAATAGATTGTCACCTACCTGACCAGGGTAATGTCCTAAACCATAGTGATGGCCAATTTCATGGCTAAATTCATTCCCTACAGAATCATAAAGCGTGAGCATGCCATTACCACCACTCAGTCCATGAGTATGCACACCATTGACATAGTTCCCCTTCGTATGATGGACAACTACTGTTTGGGTTAATTGTGGCTGACTTTGGTTGGCCATAGATGCACTGGTAATACCCCAGTTAGCAAGGTTTATACCAACACTAAAGGTTGATTTACCGACATCCTCACGCATGTCTCCTGCATAAACACCACCATCTCCGGCACTTTTACTGTCATAAATAACACCTGAAGATACCATTGCACGTGTTAACTGAATATCATCATATTGTGCAACCGTCATTTCTGCAGCTGGAATAGTCTGAAAGTAATCTGTCCCTGCTTTTTCAGGCTCTAAAAGCATGTAATGACCTGAAGATTTGGGTGTATCTGTCAACATTCCTATACGGATATTATTCAACACCAATTCACCTGGTGCAGCAAAATCGATTTTATCTTCAGCCAATTCACCGCTGACTTTATTTGCGTCAATAAATTTTAATCTTAGACCGGGTTTAACTTCATCCCAATTGAGTTTCGTGGTCCACGCGCGTTTACTGTACCAAACATCTGGACGACCTCTTTGCCCACTCTGGTCTGAAACAGGCATTTGCGTCGGATCATCCAATGTCGCGGTACGAATTAAGCGGTTGTTTTGATAGATTTCTACTTTGAGTTGCTTGATGTTTTGCATATCAAGTGTTGGCGTCACGATAAGCAGCGCTTCTTTTTCACTGGTTAACCGTGGCATTTTCTTGGATTCGTTCGCATTCGGATCGACGACATGACTTTGACCAAATTGAACTTGCGCTGAAAAGTTGCCGACTAAATCATTTCGTATTTCACGAACAGCATCATTTGCATCGTAGTCATAAAAGCCAATACTGGTATCATCGACTATGTCTTGGGTCGGTTCTGGATAATTTGCAGTTGATGCAGAACCACTTGAACTATCACCACCGCCTCTGCCACCACAAGCAACTAACATTAATGACACAATACAAATTGATAATTTGTTATATGAAAAACCTATCACACTTTTCACTACTATTCCCCAATTAGCCACAAAAAAACCCAATTAAGAGACTTACATAAAATATATAAATCAATAAGTTACAATAAATTTAATGCTATTTTCTTTTTATTAATCATTCAATTGCCGTGATTTGTCACTTATTAACAATTCAAATAAAATCTAAATATTTAGTATTGGCGGAATCACGATTGGTGTGACAGGTACTTCACTTTTCAACTAAAATTAAGGTGTAGGCCTTTAAATACAATCGTATATTCCCGACAAAAATTGTCAGGATATTTTTAGAAACTTTGTAAATAAAAATTTTTAGAAATGGTTTAATCCCATATATTTTTTATGGTATTTTAATTTTCATCCTAGGCAGCCATTGCTGTACAAATGAAAAGAGGGATAAAAATGTCGATTAACCAATTTTTGCCATCATTAGAAAAATTTGCAGAAGCAGAACATCAATATATTGAATATTTTACATCGAAAGGTGAAAAAGACATTTTAGGTAAAGTCATTTCAAATATGAAATCGACCGCTGAGATTCAAGCCTCTCAAGGCGTGGACTCATGGTTAGCATATGGCGTGTATTTACCTGCTGTAGAACGCATCTTTGCGCTGCATCAAGGGGAAACAGAAGCTGAATTTTTTGAACGCACACAATATCCCGTTAAACTCGTGCAAGCGTATAGTATTAAAGATCATGACATTGCGACATTGATTGCTGCAGACAAATACAGTCGAATCCACCAACAGCATCTCCCTGTCAATACTAGCCGCTGGCCTTATAGTGACGACGGTTCAAGTATTGATTTAAATCAATACCCTGCGCGAATTAAAGCCAATATTTAATCTTTTATTTAGTGAAATATTGAAGCAGATAAAAAAGCATCCCGTACATGGATGCCTTTTTTAAATATTTTATATGCGCAAAATACTTAGAGTTGCTGCTCAGCCTGCTGAAATTCACGAATATTTAATTCATTTAGTTCACCACGCCAAATCCATTTCAGTTTAGATTCAAGGAATACATCTCCTTCAAACCAAACAAATAAACCTTCCATCATTTTCGGCCAGTCTTCGCGTGTCACGATATTTTTACCTGAAATAATGGCAAGAATCGCAGCCAAAATTGTGTCATGACTCACCGCTAGACTCAGGCCATAATCATTGGTTGGATGAGTGTTGTAAATCAACTCCAATACATCTACCACCCCATGAATAGGCTGTTTCATCCCCGGCAAAGCATTATTTACGAAACTATTGATAAAGCCTAAAGCACCTTGCTTTTGAAAGTATGGTCCTGCTTTTTTAATATCGAGCACAAAACTTCCCGGCTCGACCAATAATCCTTGTTCAATGATTTCTATATGGTGGGTATTTGGCTCAATCGTGACATTATCTGCACCTTGAATCATCAATGCTGCCGTATCCACACAGCGCTGAATTGGACTCGAAATACAGTGCTGAATAACACGATCGGTATTTTCAACCAAATAGCTGCCCCACGCTTCGGCTAAATCACGTCCTTGATGGGTCAGTTGCAAGTCATAACCAGCCAACCCCTGTCCTTGTACAACTTCACGAATGGAATGACGTGTAAACAAAGTTACAGGCGTCTTTTCATCCGGCAATAAGTCTATTGCTTTCAGCATACTCGGTGGGAGCAAATCTAGGGCCATAATCGACAGTTCTTAAATGCAGGAGATTTAACGGAGTGTGCAGACACTATAGCATGAACCCGATTTAGCTCAAGTTTTGTCAGGCATGTTTGCCAAAGCATTTAAGGCCAATTCTTTCATTTCGGCATTTTTAAATGCAATAAATCCACCATTTAATAAAGTCGTGCGTTGGTTATATAGAAATGCGCGACCTTTAAAATCAATCAATCCACCACCAATACGCTCGATTAAACATTGTCCAGCACTAGTATCCCATTCACAGGTAGGATGAAAACGCGGGTAAATATCCACTCGATCTTCTAACATCATACAAAACTTATATGCACTACCAGCATGGTATGCCTGATAAGGACTAAGTTTTTCTAAAGCGTCTAGATAGTGCTTATAAATCGGCTTATTTTTAGCACTTTGACTCAAGCCAACGTGTACGACATTCTCTACAGAGGTTTGAACATATTCATACCATGTGGTTGACTGGCTATCATATTTCAGCGGCAGTCCCTCAAAGGGACAAATATATACGCTGTATTCCCCGGGGATCGCCAATATGGCAAAGGTAGTATTAGTACCCTCAACCAGACTCAGATTAATGGTAAATTCAGGTCTTTTATGTAAAAACTCTTTGGTACCATCTAAAGGATCAAGTAGCCAAAATTTTTGCCATTGCATACGTTCAGACTTGTCACCTTCTTCTGACAATACAGGCAAGTTAGAAACTTTGGATAATGCTTGAGTAATATAGCTATTTGCACGATAGTCAGCTTGCGTTACAGGTGAATCATCACTTTTACGTTCCACATCAAAATCCGCACCTGAGCAATAACGCTGATATTCTTCTCGCAAAATTTCGCAAGCTTGTGTCACAATGGGAACCAACTGCAAAATCAGTGGGTCTTGCGGTGCTGTTGTTGTTTTAAACATAGAATACCTTTATATGCCAAATTACTCAGAAAAGCCGACGATCATTTTCGATATGGACGGTACTTTACTCGATCTTGCTTATGATGATTTTATCTGGAATGAGCTGCTGCCAATTCGCTATGCTGAACAGCATCAGTGCTCACTCGAACAAAGCAAGCAAACGCTATTTAGTTTTTATCAACAGCATAATCATACCCTAAAATGGTACTCCTCTCGCTTTTGGACGTCACAAGTTGGCGTTGATGTTCTGGAAATGCAGATAGAACAAAAAGCCAAAGTAGCCAAACGCGAAGGCTGCATTGAGCTGCTCACGTATCTAAAAGAAAATGGCTATCCTATTTGGCTTGCAACCAATGCCGACTTTGCAGGCTTACAATTCAAACTTGAAGAAACAGGTCTTCGTGATTATTTTGATGTTATCGTCAGTTCAGAAACGCTCGGTCATGCCAAAGAGTTTATTGAGTTTTGGCAAATATTAGCAAGCAAACACCCCTTCGATGCAAAAAACTGTTATTTCATTGATGACACAGAAAAAGTGCTCAATGGTGCAAAACTTTTTGGGATTGAACAGCTCTATTCGATTCAGCAGCCTTCATCTGCCAAAGCGCCTCGCGAGACTTGTAATTATCCAATGCTGTCCGCATTAACAGATTTAATCCCTATTTTAGAAGCTCAAACGACTGAGCAAGCCGAGGAACAGAAAAAATATGCGTAAATCAAATCTAGCCGAAGATGCGGTTAGTATGCGTATAGATAAATGGTTGTGGGCTGCACGTTTTTTTAAAACACGCTCTATTGCCAAAAATGCGATTGAAGGCGGTAAAGTTCATCATAATGGCGAACGCGTTAAAGTTTCTCGTGAAGTTCGTGTAGGCATGGAATTAACCATTGCACAAGGCCTTGAGAAAAAAACTGTGGTGGTGAAAGCACTGTCGGATGTTCGTGGGCCTGCCCCAACCGCTCAGCTGCTTTATGATGAAACTGAGGTCAGTATTGCAAAACGGGAATTGCTCGCATCACAAAGAAAGTTGCATAATCTAGCTCGGCCAGATCATCGACCAAGTAAAAAAGATCGTCGAGATATTGGTAAATTTAAAAGAGAAAATGATCAACAGTTTGACCAGCAATGGTCTTATAATGATGATTAAGTTAAAGCGTCACAACATGTCGCACCTGTTGTGATTTTCATAGAACAAAAGGATGATTTCTGTCACTATACCCTCGTGGAACAGATCTAAACTGAATACATCCACTTGAGTATATTGTTTCGTGACATCGTATTGAGGTTGTAAGATGGATGATAATAAAAGCAAGGCGTTAAATGCGGCCTTAAGCCAAATTGAAAAGCAGTTTGGTAAAAACACCGTTATGCGTCTTGGTGATAATACTGTACAGGCAGTTGAAGCTGTCTCTACAGGTTCTTTAACATTAGATATCGCACTAGGTATTGGTGGTTTGCCTAAAGGTCGTATCGTAGAAATCTACGGTCCTGAATCTTCTGGTAAAACGACTATGACATTACAAGCTATTGCACAATGTCAGAAAGCTGGCGGTACTTGTGCATTCATCGATGCTGAACATGCATTAGACCCTCAATACGCACGTAAACTTGGCGTAGATATTGATAACTTACTTGTTTCACAGCCAGACAATGGTGAACAAGCACTTGAAATTGCAGACATGCTGGTACGTTCAGGTGCCATTGACCTGATCGTTGTCGACTCTGTAGCTGCACTGACCCCTCGCGCCGAAATTGAAGGCGAAATGGGTGACTCACACATGGGCTTACAAGCTCGCCTGATGAGCCAAGCACTGCGTAAAATTACCGGTAATGCGAAACGTTCGAACTGTATGGTGATCTTCATTAACCAAATCCGTATGAAGATTGGTGTAATGTTTGGTAGCCCAGAAACCACAACTGGTGGTAATGCACTTAAATTCTATGCATCTGTACGTTTAGATATCCGCCGTATTGGTCAAGTGAAAGAAGGCGACGAAATCATTGGTTCAGAAACCAAAGTGAAAGTTGTGAAAAACAAAATGGCTCCTCCATTCCGTGAAGCGATTTTCCAAATTCTTTATGGTAAAGGCGTGAACCATTTAGGTGAGCTTGTTGACCTCGCAGTACAACAAGAAATTGTTCAAAAAGCAGGTGCTTGGTATTCATACCAAGGTGACAAGATTGGGCAAGGTAAAAACAATACCATTCGCCACTTAGAAGAACACCCTGAACTTGTGCAAACTATCGAAAAACTGATTCGTGAACAACTTCTGACTACGGGTACAGCACCTGTAGAAGACAAAGACGAAGAAGAACCAGACTTTTTAGATGCTTAATTACAGCATACTTTAATAGCAGACGAAACGCCCTACGGGGCGTTTTGTTTTGCACTCAAAATTTGTATTAAAATGCCCCCATGACTAAAGACCATTTTCCACTCTTGCTTGATTATGAAGCACTGAAACAACAGTTTGCAGAAGCTGAAGAAACTACCTGCGTAAATCATGCTGCACAAACTGACATTTCACATGATAATACTTCGGTGATCGATCACACTGCGTTGCATTTTGACACCAATGGTAAAGATGTTCATGCTGAAAAAAAACCAGGACTGCGCGGCTCTCGTCTACGCTCCTACGCTTTTGCAGTACTCACACGTAAAGAATACTCAAAAGCGGATTTAATCGAAAAATTAGCACTGTATGCGGATAGCCGAGAAGAAGTCATACACTTGGTGGAGGAACTCGCGCGTGAGAACTATCAAAGCGATCAGCGTGTAGCAGAGATGGTGCTATCGAGTCAAAAACGTAAAGGTAAAGGCCCTAATCGCATAAAGCTCGCGTTAAAAAATAAAAAAGTAGACAGTGAATTAATTCTGGATGAATTAAAAGAAACAGATTGGGTCGCTGAAGCTTACCAGCTCAAAATAAAAAAATTTGGCAAAGCTGTTGAACGTGATCCAAAACAAAAAGCCAAACAAATACGTTTTTTGCAATATCGAGGCTTTGATCTCGATACGATTTTTAAAGTGATTGCACGTAAAGAATTTGATGACGAATAAAAAAGATATAAATCTAAATGAAAAATTAATAAAACTAAAATAAAGAAGAATATAGGATTGAAAAAATGAGAGGACGTTTAATTTATTATTATTGAAACTGGTGGCAACCCTACCAGCAAGACTTCGGCACATCATATTTCTACTACCGTTGCTACCTTCCGGTCCTGGCGGGGTTTATAGAGTACAATTGCGAAGTAACCAGCAGGGCTACCATTGCAAGAACAGAGTATAGAGATTTTTAATAAACATGCAAGCCTAAAACCAAGAATTCCTGAGTAGAAAACACTGTTTGATTATTTATAAATCAATATGATGGTCGATGATGTAGAAAACGTGAAACTTCATCACTATATTTTTACTTTAATACACAGCAAGATTGTAAAAGCTTATTGCAATTCAGATCTTTGGCGTTTTTAATGTGCTTATCGTTTTATCTAAAGCTGTCTGTAATAAAACTATTCTATACGGACATGCTTGTAACTACATGGAATTTTTATGATGTTTAAACAGCATGTATTGTGCGCCCTTACATTGACTTGCTCAGGTGCATTATTTGCCAATATTCCAATTGAATCTCGTGGTTTGAGTGGCGCTAATAATGGCACTGTGTATACAGCAAATAATACGGCCATTCAAACAGGTGCTGGCTCTACCCCTATTCCAACCAATTTGAATTGGCAGCTTATGCAGAAGAACCAACAGCTCGAAAATGAATTGCGTAGCTTACGCGGTAAAATGGAAGAGCAAGACAATATTATCGAACAATTAAAAAGTGAACTTACAAACCGCTATGCAGATTTAGATCAACGTTTAGAACTACTCCAACAAAAAGTAGATCCAAGTGAAGACACCGAGGCTGCGGAGGATAACCAACAAGGTACTGCACCCAGTAACAGCTAATACAGCGCCTACACCTATTAAACAACCTACGACCCAAGCAACATTAAGCTCATCTGCAAACCAACCTGTAAATGCAGGTGGTGACTCACTTGAGCTCGAGAAAGCAGCGTATACCGTTGCTTTAGATGCATACAAACAAGGTGGTGCCAAAAAAGCCATTGCACCGATGAAAAACTTTATTAAGAATAATCCTAACAGTGTTTATATTAGCAATGCATATTTTTGGTTAGCTGAGTTCAACCTTGCTGTTGAACCGACCAACTACGCGGAAGCGAAAAAGAACTATAGTATCGTAGTAGATCAATACCCTGAGTCGACCCGTGCGCCTAGAGCGTTATATCAACTGTATAGCATTGCAAAAGACGTCGATCGAAATAGCAGTTTAGCAACGCGGCTCAAAAGCAAGCTTATCCAAAAGTATCCAAAATCTGAAGAAGCAGGCTTTGTTAAAAAATAGAACTATTTTTTAATGCAAAAAAAAGACACCTTATAAGGTGTCTTTTTTTATTCGCAGCATTTAGCGTACGATACCGCGCTTAGACTGCTCAAGTGAGTCAATCAACAATTGCGCTTCTGCCACTTCAGGCAAAATTTCAGTACGAATACGCTCAATCGCTTCATTCGTCGTTAAACCATCTTTATAGATCAATTTAAAAGATTCACGTAAACCTTGAATCACATTTTTAGACCAACCTTTACGACGCATGCCTTCAATGTTCATGGCAAAAGCATGGGCTGGATTACCAGATACCATGACATAAGCAGGTACATCTTTCAAAATAAGCGATGCACCACCAATCATACTGTATGAATCGATTTTACAGAATTGATGAATACCAGAGTTACCACCTACGATGACGTAATCACCAATGTGGACATGACCTGCAACGCCGACGTTATTAGCAAAAATATTATGATCACCTACCACACAGTCATGTGCAATATGTGTATTCACCATCAATAAATTGTGACTACCAACTTTAGTTAGACCCTGATCTTGAACAGTACCACGGTGTAAACTACAGTGTTCACGAATCGAATTATAATCACCGATTTCTAACCAGGTTTCTTCACCAGCATATTTCAAGTCTTGGCAGACTTCACCAACACTGGCAAATTGAAAAATTTCGTTATGTTGACCAATACGGGTATAACCACCCACCACAACATGTGAATGCAGTTTAGTGCCCGCTCCAATTGTGACTTTAGGACCAATAATACAATATGGTCCAATTTGCACATCCGGAGCAATTACTGCTGATGAGTCAATAATGGCGGTAGGATGAATTAATTCGTTATTGCTCATGCTGTCTCTGTTTTCTGATGCGAAACCATAATTTCCGCGGTTGCTGCGACTACGCCATCTACAGTGGCAACACAATTATATTTGTAAATGCCACGCTTTTGCATCACTAATTCCGATTTTAATACAAGTTGATCGCCTGCAACGACTTGTTTTTTAAATCGAACCTTCTCTGCACCAGCAAATAAGAACAGCGAACCCGCTGAAGGTTTCTCATTATTCATGATGAAACCTAAAATACCCGATACTTGCGCCAATGCTTCAACAATCAGCACACCCGGCATAATTGGGTATTCAGGAAAATGGCCTTGTAAAAATTCTTCATTAATCGTTACATTTTTATAGCCTACAATCCCGTTGTCAGTCACTTCGACAACACGATCAACCAATAAAAACGGATAACGATGTGGCAAATATTCACGAATAGTCTGAATAGTCATTGGTAATTCAGGTTTAGTGAAAGCTGGGGTATTCGACTCTGTCATCATAATTATTTACGCAATTTAAATGTTGATTCAAGGGACTCAATTTGAGACTGCATATGATCAAGTCGTTTGACCAATTGGGTCAATGGCACATCTGCTAATTGTTTAAAGCGGATTGCTGCCTTTTTCCAAGAACCACTTTCAAGCATTGGCGTACCTGAAGAATAACTCCCAGCAACGGAAATACTTTTTGTGACCATTGACATACCGGTAATTGTCACATTATCTGCAATATTAATGTGACCTACGATACCAACAGCCCCTGCTAGCACACAATTTTTGCCAATAGTTGTACTACCGGCAATACCACATTTCGCAGCCATTGCTGTATTTGCACCAACTTTGACGTTATGCGCGATTTGCACAAGGTTATCAATAATGACACCATCTTCCAAAATTGTGTCATCTAAAGCACCACGGTCGATACTACAATTTGAACCAATACGCACATCATTCCCGATACGTACAGAACCTAATTGAGCAATACGATGCCATTTCCCTTGATAAGGTGCAAAACCAAACCCTTCACCACCGATCACCGTATTTGCATGGATACGTACGCGATCACCTAACTTGGCTTCACCAGTAATTGTCACATGCGAATCGATAAAACAATCTTTACCAATTTCAACACCATGATCAATCTTCACTTGTGATTCAATGCGAGTTCCATCACCCACCACACTATTCGCACCGATTACCACATAATGCCCAATATAAGCAGTATCAGAAATGATTGCTGAAGGATGAATTTGGGCAGTACTTTCAATTCCTGTTTCTACAGATTTTTTTTCAAAAAC
The DNA here is from genome assembly GCF_003268405.1 of Acinetobacter sp. CFCC 11171. Lineage (NCBI taxonomy): Bacteria > Pseudomonadati > Pseudomonadota > Gammaproteobacteria > Moraxellales > Moraxellaceae > Acinetobacter > Acinetobacter sp. CFCC 11171. The sequence goes on from NZ_LQXP01000001.1 coordinate 105,318, forward strand.
ATGCGTTAGAATAGCGAAAGCCAGATACGGATTGGGTACAACAATGAAGTTTTGCTGTGAAGGGATTTGTGACTGCATGTCTGCAGTCACAATCAGCGCACCAGCCTTAGACTGTTGAGCTTCATTCAGATATTTATCTGCGTTTAAAAATGCAAGCTGATGTGGTTGAGCACTCTCCAAACTTGCCATTCCGCTGAATTGCAAGTCTAGCTGACCAATACATTGACCTTGAACAAGTTGAGCAAGCTTTTCTAAACTGAATTTTTGAGAATTCATTGATTATTTAATTGCATTAACCTTTTGAATCATTTTATCAGTTAAATCAAACTTAGGGTCATACGCAAGTGCTGAATTTTTATTCAAAACAACATCTAACTTATTTTCTGTGCGCAATTGTTCTGCAACTTGCTTGATTCGAGTATCCATCGTGCGATTTAAGGACTGGATATTAGCTTGAACCGAAGCTTGAACTTTTTGCTGTAAATCAGTCAGCTCTTTAAGTTTAGCTTGATACTGTTGACCCATTTGCTGCTTTTGCGCAGCAGTCAACTTATCACCACCTTGCTGAGCTTTTTGTTGCATTGCTTCCAGCTCTTTAGCCAGTAATTCAATTTTAGTGGTTTGTGGTTTCAATTGCTGTTGAATTTGAGCATTTTGTTGTTTTAGATAAGTGCTTTGATCCACCACCTTTTCTAAATCAACCACACCGTAACCTGCTGCATGTACCACAGCAGAACATGACATACCCAATACCGCCAAACCAGCAAATAATTTATTCATCTTATCAACCTGTTATTTTGTTATTCCCAGAAGGGTCGTACTTAGAACGTACGACCAATCTCGAATTGAATTTCTTTTGTTTCATCGCCAGCTTTGTCATTCAGTGGGAATGCATAACTCAGTGAAATTGGACCAATCATCGTGATCCAAGTAAAACCTGCACCAACGCTATAACGCATGTTATTCATATCAAAGCCGTAGTTATCTTTACAGTATTGACGGTCTTCACTAGATTTAGGAACGTCACATTGGGTGTCAAATACTTGTGCACCTTCAGCAAACAATACTGGACGAACTTGACGCGCCCAATCGCCTTTAAATGGCACAGGTAAAGCCAATTCAGTACCAAATTGAATTAAAGCATTACCACCGACTTCTTCTGGATCGTAGTCAACCTGATTTTGCGCATCATAATACACACCAGGATATTTCGGCCCTAAAGTACTGTTATCATAGCCACGTACCGAACCAAAACCACCTGCATAGAAATTTTTGTAGAACGGTAAATCATTACCATAGCCTAACTTACCGTAACCACGTAACACAAAGTCTTTACCTAGTGGGAAATAAGCTTGTGCATCGTAAGTGATTTTTTGATATTCAACATCACTACCTGGTAATGCAATTTCGGCATTGACGCGGTGTGACATACCCGATGTAGGGAATACCGGGCGATTCAAGGTATTGTATGACCAACCCAAGTTAAGATTATAAGTTAAGAACTCACCTTTAAACGCACTGTCGTACGATTCTTCAGGTACTGCACAAGTGTTGTGAGTAACAATTTTATTACCCTTATCATCTAGTACAAAATCGCCATTCTCATCAGTTTTGTATACAGGCACAGTTAATTGCGAATTACCAGATGCATCAGTAGGACAGAAAGATGTCGTATCCGTTGCTTTCCCACCATTTGCTAGTAAATAATCACGCACATAGGTAGAAACATATGGACCTGTTGTCACTTCGGTATTATCAATATTCAGACCCATACTGATACTTTGGTTTTCATCGATCGGATAACCAAAGTTGATACCACCACCAAAACTATCAGTGACGTAGTTATTAACGTTATAGTCGTTATCTAACTTGGTTTTACGGTAGTACAAGTTATAACCACGGCGTACACCATCAATAGTGAAGTATGGGTCAGTTACACTGAGGTTGTAATAATCTTGAGTCTCTGAACGAGACAAATCGATAGAAACTGCATTACCTGTACCCAAGAAGTTGGTTTGACTCAAACCTGCTTGGAAAGTTACACCGCCACTTTGTGAGAAACCAACAGCTAAAGTACTTGTTCCCGAATGCTGCTCTTCAACATTTACATTTAAATCAATTTGATCTGGGGTACCCGGAATACGTGCAGGCTTAACATCAACGGTTTTAAAGAAACCAGTACGTTCTAAACGCACTTTAGATAAATCAATTTTTTCGTTACTTGCTAATGCGCCTTCCATTTGACGCATTTCACGACGTAGAACTTCATCAGCTGTTTTCGAGTTACCTGTGAAATTAATACGGCGAACAGTGACTTGCTGACCCGGATTCACATAGTAATTTAAATCAACCAATTTGGTGTCTTTATTGATTTCAGGAACAATGTTCACTTCTGCAAAGTAGTAACCTGCGTTACCGTATTTACGAAGTAAAAGTTGTTTCACACCATTCACTTTTTCTTGTGAATATAAATCGCCATCTTTATAAAGTTTTAAAGCATTTAAATCTGTTTGCGTATAAAGCGTATCACCTAAGAAATGGGTTTCACCAAACTTAAATTGTTCACCTTCATCCACCGAAACTTCGATAAAGACGTGTTTTTTATCTTCACTCAAATTTAGACTTGAATTGGTAATGTTGAAGTTGATGTAACCTTTGTTGAGATACATCGCACGTAACGCTTCTAAACTCGCAGCCATCTTTTCACGTGCATAGCGGTCATTACGAGAAATGATCGAGTTCCAACCACTTTCTTTTAATGCAAAAATTTGTTTAATTTCGCTTTCTTTAAAGACCGTATTACCAATGATATTAATATCAAATACTTTGGCAGATTGACCTTCTTCAAACTCGATTAAGACATTTACACGGTTATTCGGTTGAGCGGTTGTAATCACTTTGACATCAGCATCGTAGCGACCTTGCTGCATGTACTGTTGTTCTAATTCAGTTTCAACCGTTTGCAAAGATGATTTCTTTAAAACTTCACCTTCGGACAGACCCATTTTCTTTAAGCCTTCTTCCAAGGCTTCTTTAGGAATAAGTTTATTGCCTTTTAGCTCAACTTTAGAAATTACAGGGCGTTCAACCACTGTATATACAAGGGTACTACCGACTTGTGAAGACTTCACATCATCAAACAAACCCGACGCAAACATGCTACGAATTGAGTTTGAAATGATTTGATCATTGACACGATCACCAGCGGAGAATGGGATCATTCCGGCTACATTGTCAGGAGTTAAACGCACTAAGCCATCAACACGAATATCTTGTACTACAAAATCATCTGCTGCATATACTTGTTGTGCTACGGCCATAGCACTAACCAGTGCCAATGGCATAAATAAATGTTTGTGCTGCATGCCAGTCTTTTCCGCTGTTAATTTATTTCGTATAACGTTCTTATAAACGCATAATGTCATTGAATAGAGCCAGTAGCATCATGCTACCCAGCAATACCATACCAATTTTTAATCCAACCAATTGTATTTGTTCAGAAACAGGTTTACCACGAATTAATTCAATAAAATAGTAAATTAAATGACCGCCATCGAGCATAGGAATCGGTAGTAAATTTAAAATACCCAAACTTACACTCATCAGTGCCATAAATGAAATGAAGGTTTGCCACCCCATCTCAGCACTTTGTCCAGCCACTTTCGCAATAGTAATCGGACCAGATAAATTATCTAAACCAACCAAACCACGCACCATTTTTACAATAGAATTCAGGATCATACTAGATATCTGACCTGTTTTTTCTACCGCTTTGCCCATCGCCTCTACAGGCGTGTATTGAATGGTTTGTTTGTATTCGGCTGGAATATTGACTTTACCCGGATCACTTTGTACACCTAAAAGCCCTGTGACTTTACCCATTTGGTCACGCTTACCTTGCGGCATCACGCTTAAATGCACAATTTTATTTTGTCGTAAAACATCAATTTTAAGTAACTTTTCTGGAGAAGCTTGTACAACTTGTACAACATCAAACCAGTCTTTCATTTTTACGCCATCGATCGAAACAATTCGATCACCCACTTGCATCCCTTGGCGAATCGCTGCGCCATCTTCACTGAGTTTTGAAACTACTGCAGGAATTTCAGGACGATACGGTGTAAAACCTAGAACATCGAGTGGTGACTGAGTTTGATCACGTAAGAAACTTTGAATCGGTAAACTGAAGTTTTGAATTTGCCCTGCTCGTTCAGCTTGAATTTGAATATCGCCAGTTTCACCTACACGATCAACCAAGGCATAATTCAAGCGCTCCCAAGTGGATACTTGAGTGCCATCTACGGCAGTAATTTTATCACCAGACTGCATTTGCGCAGCCGCTGCTGGCGTATTCGGTAAAATTTTACCTACGCGCGTATTGAGCTGTTCCTGAGCTGGTAAAAATAAAATCCAAAACAACACTACTGCAAAAGCCAAGTTAATGAGTGGCCCTGCCGCAACAATTGCAATACGTTTCCAAGGGTGTTGTCGGTTAAATGCTTTTGGTAAGTCTTCTGCTGCGACATCACCTTCGCGTTCATCCAACATTTTGACATAACCACCCAGTGGTAATGCAGACAGTTGATATTGAATACCCGACTTCTTTGACGTCCACTTGAGCAGTGTTGGGCCAAAACCAATCGAATAAACCAAAACCTTTACGCCCAGTTTACGTGCAACGAAATAGTGCCCAAATTCATGAATCGCTATCAACGGTCCAAGTAGCAATATTGCTGCAATAATCATAAACAAGGCATTCATGTCTTAACTTCCTGAATTCAATACTGCTTTTTCAGCAACCATACGTGCCGATTTATCTGCATGCAAAATAACATCAATATTATTTGCAGCTGAGTTTTCAACTTGCCCCAACACATGTTCCACAATTTGAGGGATTTGAGTAAAGCCAATTTTCTCATGCAAAAATGCTGCCACGGCGATTTCATTGGCTGCATTTAAAATCGTAGGAGCTAAGCCCCCAGCCTTCATGGCTTGACGTGCTAATTTTAGTGCTGGGAATCGTTGTATATCAGGCTGTTCAAAGTTTAACTGTGAATGAACAAATAAATCTAATGGAGGCACATGTGTTTGAATACGCTTTGGCCACGCTAATGCATGAGCGATAGGCGTACACATATCAGGATTTCCCATTTGTGCCAAAGTCGAACCATCTACATATTGAACCATTGAATGAATGATACTCTGTGGATGGACAACAACTGTTACAAATTGTTCTTCAACTGCAAAAAGATGACAGGCTTCGATTAATTCCAAGCCTTTATTCATTAGCGTTGCAGAATCAACTGAAATTTTTTGCCCCATCGACCAATTTGGATGCTTACAGGCTTGGGCCGGCGTTACACTTTGCAATTGTTCTAAACTATGATGTAAAAATGGACCACCAGATGCGGTGAGTAAAATCTGTTTGACACCCAATTTTGGCTGACCATGACGCTCACCTTGTAGATAAGTTTCAGGTAAGCATTGGAAGATTGCATTGTGTTCAGAATCGACCGGCAGCAACAAAGCATTATTTTCACGTGCGGTCTGAATCATGATGTCACCCGACATCACCAGCGCTTCTTTATTTGCAAGCAACACGCGTTTACCTGCTTTCGCAGCAGCCAATGTAGGTAGCAACCCTGCCGCACCCACAATAGCTGCCATGACCACATCAACCTGTGGATGTTCTGCTACTGCAATCAATCCTGCTTCATCATGCAAGATTTCAATATCAGTTAATTTTTCAGCTACGAGTAATTGGCGCAGTTCATCCACTTTATTGTATGGAACAACTGCGATTTTCGGTCGATATTGTTTGCATATTTCGACAAGTTCTACAATTCGGCTATGTGCAGTGACTGCAAAAACTGAATACTCTTCGGGGTGCTGTTGCAGAATCTTTAAAGTACTTTGACCAATGGATCCTGTTACACCCAATATACAAACAGATTGTGACATCTATAAATCTACGCCAATTAATTTTAAAACATACATACCTGCCGCAAAGATAGGTGCTGCAGCAAGCAACGAGTCAATACGATCCAGCACACCACCATGTCCGGGAAGAATACGACCAGAATCTTTGATCCCTGCACGACGCTTGATCATCGATTCAAATAAATCACCAAGTACTGAACTAAATACTGTTATTACTGAAAGTATTAAAAATAAAATATGTTCAGCAATGCTTAAATCAAGATAAATAATTTCAACAACAATAACAATTAGCATTGCAGTGAATAGACCGCCATATAAACCTTCGATCGATTTATTTGGGCTCACATCTGGTGCAAGTTTTTTCTTACCAAATTTACGTCCCACGAAGTATGCACCACTGTCTGCACCCCATACCAAAAGGAACAGATACATGAGCCACCAAGGTGAGTTCATCCACACAGAAAAAATAGCAGTTACCGCAGCAGGAACTAAGACTAAACCAATACCACTCAGACTCGGGTTATACCAGTTATCGTAATCAGGATAAGACTTCACCCAATAGACACTTAAGATCCAAGTAAAGATCGAAGCCGCCCAAAGCAGTAATGCAACATCTGTAAAATGCAATGCTAGTGCTGAAAGAATAGCAGTGACTAGACCATAGCCCCAAGCGAAAGGTTTAATCACATTTTGTGTATTCCGCGGCATGAGTTTGAACCACTCATAACCCGCGACAGCTGATGCAATAATCATCAGCACAAGCATTGGGTATTTAGACTCGGTTGCAAACATGCAACTCAGTACAACTGAAACCAGTACCAATGCGGTTATTATCCGCTCTAACATTTATTTATTCTCAAACTGCTCTTGTTGAATCTGCTCTGAGGTCTTACCAAAACGACGTTCACGACCACCAAATACTGCTAGTGCGTCATCAAATTCTTCAATGGTAAATTCAGGCCATAATGTCTGGGTAAAATAAAGTTCTGCATAAGCAGCTTGCCAAAGCAAGAAGTTCGAGAGACGGAAATCACCACCTGTACGAATTAACAAATCTACCGGAGGTAGATCACTTAAACTGACATATTGACCAAAGACTTCAGCATCCACTGCTTCAAGATTTATTTTGTTAGTTAAAACATCTGCTGCGATTTGTTTTGCAGCCTGTGCCATATCCCACATACCACCGTAACTAATTGCAATAGTTAAAGTCATGCTGTCGAAATTAGCAGTCCTTTGTTCGGCTTGCAACATTAAGTCACGTAAGTTAGGAGATAAACGAGAACGATCACCAATAAAACGTAGGGAAATGTTAAATTTTTCCATACGCGGCAACTGCTCATGAATGGTTTCTTCGAGAAGAGCCATCAACAGATCAACCTCAAACTGAGGACGATTCCAATTTTCACTCGAAAAAGCAAAAACGGTCAGTGCTTGGATATTTCTTTTACGACAATGTTCAACGATGGGATCTAGGATGTCCTTTCCAGAACGATGCCCTTCACCTTTTTGCATTTGATTCTTTTTGGCAAAACGATTGTTGCCATCCATAATGATGGCAACATGTTTTGGAAGACGGGAAGTTTCTTCAGATGAGGTCATTAAAACTTAGACCTTCATCAATTCAGCTTCTTTTGCAGCCAGACGTTTTTCAACTTCAGCAACGAATTTGTCTGTGATTTTTTGAATGTCATCACCCGCACGACGCTCATCATCTTCAGAAATTTCTTTTTCTTTCAACAATGCTTTGATATCACCCAAAACATCACGACGGATGTTACGGATCGCAACTTTTGCATTTTCAGCTTCGTTACGTGCAATTTTCTGCATGTCTTTACGTGTTTCTTCTGTTAATGCAGCCATAGGAACACGGATCGCATCAGCAGTAATCGGGTTTAAGCCCAAGTCAGATTCACGGATTGCTTTATCAATTGCAGCAACCATTGAACGTTCAAAAGGCTGAACAAGTAAAGTACGAGAGTCTTCTACACCCACGTTCGCCACTTGGTTTAATGGCACATCAGAGCCATAGTAAGGAACCATAACACCATTTAAAATTGATGGGTGCGCGCGGCCTGTACGAACTTTGGCAAAACCATGCTCTAGAGAATCTAGAGATTTATTCATACGGTCTTCTGCGTCTTTTTTAAGATCGTTAATCATGTGATCTTCCTAACTTAATTCGAAAAGATGTAAATTCTAAAATAGCTTGTAGTATAAAGAGCTTTAGGGCCCACGTACATTAGTTAGTAACGTGAGTACCCTCTTTTTCACCCATTACCACTGAAAGTAATGAACCTGATTTGTTCATATCAAATACTTGAAGTGGAACGTTGTGGTCACGGCATAAGCAGATCGCAGTTAAATCCATCACACCCAGTTTTTCATCTAAAACTTGGTCAAATGTTAATGCATCGTATTTCACTGCATCTTCATATTTGCTTGGATCTTTGTTGTATACGCCATCAACCTTCGTCGCTTTAAGGATAAGATTGGCTTCAATCTCGATACCGCGTAAGCATGCTGCTGTATCTGTCGTAAAGAATGGGTTACCCGTACCTGCGACAAATACACATACTTCGCCACGAGTTAAATGACGAATTGCATCGCGGCTAGAATATGATTCAACTACAGCACCAATTGGCAAAGCTGACATTAGACGAGTTTTGATATTACGACGCACCAAAGCATCACGAAGCGCCAAACCGTTCATCACAGTCGCCAACATACCCATTTGGTCACCTGTTACACGCCCAACCAAACCATCTTTTTGTAATTGGCTACCACGGTAAAGGTTACCACCACCGACAACGATACCCACTTGAACACCCAAACCAACAAGGTGCGCAATTGCGAGTGACATTTGATCGAGCACTTGTGCATCGATACCCATCTCTTTATTGCCCGCTAAAGCTTCACCTGAAAGCTTAAGCAGGATGCGACCAAAACGTGGTTTTTTAGAATCAAGCATCATCAACTCCGAATTATTTAATTTCAATTATTTTTAATGAATCGTTTAAGCAGACTTAACCGAGATCAGTTTTGCAAATAAGTCATATTCATCTGCATCTGTGATTTCTACTTCAAGTAAATCACCTGCTTTAATCACTGACTTATCGATATCTTCAACAAATACATTACCGTCAATTTCAGGTGCATCTGCATAAGAACGCGCAACAGCAACTGGGAACTCTTCTTCAAGATCATCCACCAATACTGTCATTTTCTGACCGATACGGCTTTGCAATTTCGCAGCAGAGATTTCTTGCTGAACTTGCATGAAACGTTCATAACGCTCTTGTTTGATTTCTTCAGGCACATGATCTGGCAAATCATTTGCAGTCGCGCCTTCAACTGGTGAGTAAGTAAAACACCCCACACGATCAAGCTGCGCTTCTTTTAACCAATCAAGCAACATTTGGAAGTCTTCTTCAGTTTCACCCGGGAAGCCCACAACAAATGTAGAACGAATCACAAGATCAGGACATTTCTCACGCCAAACTTTTAAACGCTCCAGTGTATTTTCACTGTGCGCAGGACGTTTCATGAGTTTTAAAATCTTAGGACTTGCATGTTGGAATGGAATATCCAAATACGGCAGGATTTTGCCTTGTGCCATTAAGTCAATCACAGCATCCACATGTGGATATGGATATACATAGTGCAGACGCACCCAGATACCCAATTGACCCAATGCTTCACACATGTCATAGAATTTGGTTTTAACGGGCTGACCGTTCCAGAAGTCCAATTTGTATTTGGTGTCTACGCCATAAGCCGATGTATCTTGAGAAATCACAAGGACTTCTTTTACGCCTGCTTTTTTCAGCGCTTGAGCTTCAGTCAATACTGAACCTACTGGACGAGAAACCAAATCACCACGCATGCTCGGAATAATGCAGAATGTGCAACGATGGTTACAACCTTCTGAAATCTTCAAATAAGCATAATGTTTTGGTGTTAATCGAATACCTTGTTCAGGTACTAGATCAATAAACGGATTGTGTTTCGGTGGCTCAGGCACGTATTCGTGCACAGCTTCCATCACTTCTTGATATGCCGCAGCACCTGTCACTTTTAAGACATTTGGGTGCATTTGGCGAATTTTGTCTTCGTCTTTACCTAAACAACCAGTCACAATTACGCGACCGTTTGAACTCATCGCTTCGCCAATGGCATCTAGCGACTCTTGTACTGCAGATTCAATAAAACCACAGGTATTTACAACTACTAAATCGGCACCATCATAATCTGATGCTACATCATAACCTTCAGTCTTTAACTGAGTTAAAATTCGTTCGGAATCTACCAATGCCTTAGGACAACCTAAAGAAACAAAACCGACTTTGGGGGATTTCATGAATCTGCGCTCCACTATAATCCGCGTATTGTATGTCTTTTCAAAACATAAAAACAGGTGAAAAGGCCACTCTTTATATCACGCACCAAAATAATGCTATAAATTCATCCATATAATTTCATTTGCACCATTTTAATGCATTTTTGATTTACAGCCTGTTTTTAATCGGCTATACACTTTATTTAAAGTCTTAAATAAGCGCATTTATTCAAATAAGCATCAAAACTTAGCGTATTTCTCAAATAGTTGGCTTATATCTTGCATAACTTGCATCAATTCGAACCTTATTAGATTGAACGATTTGCTTTATGAAGATGCCATTGCGCCATTTTAAGACAGGAACCTCTCGCTAATGGATCAGACTATGACGATTGATTACCGGCTTTTAGTGGATAATTTAACCACTGCCATTTTATTGGTCGATAGCAACCTGAATATTTTTTATTTAAATTCATCTTGTGAAGCGCTTTTTGACATCAGCTTACTTCGTGCATCAGGTCAGCCTGTATTAAATTTACTCCATATGCCCGATGATGAATTCAATACGCATGATGCATTAATGAATACATTAACTTCTGGCCAGCACTATACGCGCCGAGAAGCAACGATTAATGTCAACTTTAAAGACATTCATGTTGATTACACCGTGTCACAGCTCAACTCTGGCAAACCCTACCACCCGTTGCTATTGATTGAACTCAATCAAATCGACCGGATGTTGAAAATCTCTAAAGAAGAAAACCTGATTCAACAGCATCAAGTCGCACGACAACTGATTCGTGGTGTTGCCCATGAAATTAAAAATCCACTCGGTGGTATCCGTGGGGCGACACAACTTTTAGCGCGTAGCTTAAATGATCCGAAGTACAGCGAATTCACCGACATTATTATCAGTGAGGTGGATCGATTACGAAATCTAGCTGACACCATGCTTGGCTCTAGACAATTGCCAAGTTACGAACCAGTCAATGTGCACGAACCACTTGAACGTGTCCGTTCACTGATCGTCAACCAAACCAAAAAGAAAATTAAGATCACCCGTGATTACGACCTTTCGTTACCGGATGTTTTAGCAGATCGTGATCAATTGATTCAGGTCATGCTGAATATCAGTGTAAATGCCGTTCAGGCGATGACGGAAAATAAAGAGTTCTTTGTTGAGCATCAACCAGAACTCACTTTGCGCACACGTATTCAACGTTTAGTCACCATCAACGGTGTATTAAAACGTTCTGCGGTACGCATTGACATCGAGGACAATGGACCGGGTGTACCACAAGAAATATTAGAATCCGTATTTTACCCTTTAGTGACAGGACGAGCGAAAGGCACAGGTCTCGGCCTTAGCATTGCACAAAATATTATGCATCAACATAACGGAATGATTGAATGCCAATCAGTTCCTGGAAAAACAGTATTTAGCCTATATTTACCTTGGGAGTCAGATCATGTCGCGTAATAAGATTTGGGTCATCGATGATGATCGCGCCATGCGTTGGGTGCTGGAAAAAACATTCAAAGAAGAAGGTTTTGATGTTACCAGTTTTGAAGAAGCACAATCCGCTTTAGATCAGTTAAGTGTCGATGCGCCAGATGTTATTTTGACGGACATCCGTATGCCGGGTATTGATGGACTGACCTTTTTAGGCAAAGTCAAAGGCAACTACCCTGACTTACCTGTAATTATCATGACCGCACATTCAGATTTAGAATCTGCTGTGTCGAGCTATCAAACAGGTGCATTTGAATATCTACCAAAACCTTTTGATATTGATGAAGCCTTAGCTCTTGTAAACCGTGCAATTTTACATATTGCCAAATTACAACAACAAGAATCTGCAAAAACCGCTCAACCGATTCAATCTACAGAGATTATTGGTGAATCACCTGCTATGCAGGAAGTCTTCCGTGCCATTGGCCGTCTTTCTCAATCACACATTACCGTATTAATTAATGGTGAATCAGGCACGGGTAAAGAATTGGTTGCGCATGCGTTGCACAAACACTCACCACGTGGCAATAAGCCATTTATTGCCCTCAACATGGCAGCAATTCCAAAAGATTTGATCGAAACTGAATTATTTGGTCATGAAAAAGGAGCGTTCACCGGTGCCAACACACAGCGTCAAGGGCGTTTCGAACAAGCCAATGGCGGGACTCTTTTCCTTGATGAAATTGGTGACATGCCATTTGAAACCCAAACACGTTTACTGCGTGTTTTAGCGGATGGCGAATTCTACCGAGTCGGTGGTCACATCCCAGTCAAGGTGGATGTCCGTATCGTTGCAGCGACACACCAAGACTTAGAAAAATTAGTACATGAAGGTCGCTTCCGTGAAGACTTGTACCACCGTCTAAACGTGATTCGTATTCATATTCCAAAACTTGCACATCGTAGTGAAGATATTCCGATGCTTGCACAGCACTTCCTTGCAAGTGCAGGTAAAGAACTTGGGGTAAGTCCGAAGATTCTGCGTCCTGAAACGCAAGAATACATGCAAAAACTGCCGTGGCAAGGTAATGTGCGTCAGCTCGAAAATACCTGTCGCTGGCTAACAGTCATGATCACAGGCCGTGAAGTTTATCCAGAAGATTTACCTTCTGAATTAAAACAGATTCCAATTCAAGGCACAGATGGCAATCCTGCTGCTCAAGGGATTGATCGCATCGGTGTGCATCACTGGGATGAGTTACTTGGTCAATGGGCCGTACAAAAACTTAAAAATGGTGAGATGAAAATTCTCGACATTGCCACACCAATGTTTGAACGCACCCTCATCAATGCTGCACTACAGCAAACACGTGGGCGTAAGCGCCATGCAGCAGAACTTTTAGGTTGGGGCCGTAACACCCTCACACGTAAACTTAAAGAACTCGGTATGGACAGTGCCGAAGATGATGTCGAAGAAGAATTAGAAAGTTAATTTTCTGATTTTCATTAAAAAAGCCAGTCACTTGACTGGCTTTTTTATTTTGAGATTTTTTAGCAATATTTTATGCCGTAAAGCCGACATAACGTGAATAACCTTCCACCCCTAAATCAGACTTATAAATCAGAAACTCAGGGAAGCTCGAGGCGGTAATTTCAGTAAACATATGATATTGATCATCATTGGCATGCAAGTCATCGACTGTATGCTGCATGGTTTGCTCAAATTCATCGGTAATAAACTCAAAACCAATATCCATTGCAATAAACAACACATGCTCACAAGGCTGCACATACTGCTCTTCTGACCAATCAATCACTTGCTGCTGGCAATGTGGACACTGAATGTTGTCTGAAGGAGAAATATCAAGTTCGATCAATTGATAAGACATAGAAGTAAATTTATTCATAAATATTAGATTTATTCTAACAAAACTTAGTTTCAGCTAAAGATATTTATTCAATAAAAAAGGAGCCGTAGCTCCTTTAAATATGACTGATTTCGATTATTTCTTAAGGGATGACTTATAGGCTGACAATGCAGCCACTGCGATAGCTGACAAAGCAATACCCGGCGCACTTGCAATTAAAATACCTGTCGTTCCTAGACCTAGCACCAAAATCTTACCTGTGAGTAATGGACCTGTCATTGCACCCAAACGACCCCATGAAATCGCACTCCCCACACCTGTTACTTTCCCAGCTGGTGTATAGAAAATTGGAGAGATCCCATACAAAATCGATTGACCACCTGTAGAGAAAATCCCGCCCATGATGCCTGCTGCGATAAGTACAGGAATGGAATTTGTTGTGAACAGTACAAACAATGCTACAAACAAACCTGAATAGATAATCACTGCCATTTGCCATAATTTTAGGCGATCAAGCAAGTAGCCTAAACCCAGCGTACCAATCACTGCGCCCACTTGGAACATCAACATGATCATGAAAGCTTGTTGCTTTTCCAGCCCTTGCCCCATAAGCAAGTTAGGCAACCAACTGATCAGAATATAGTTTACCATTAAGGTAAAGAAGAAACTCAACCAAAGCGGCAATGTATATTTATAACGCTGTTCAGCAAACAGGATTTGCCCCATCGCTGGAACAGCTTCTTTGGTTTCTGCCTGAACTTTTTCTGTACGCTTATCTTTTAAGATAATCGCCATGAATGGAATCAAGATTAAAGGCGTTAAACCACCAATTAAAAATAGTGTATGCCATGAGATATCTTTAAAAACAATACCCAAGCCAGCAACAAAGATTGCACCTACGGGTAAGCCACAGTACATCAAACTATTTAAGCGCCCACGGTTAGCATCCGTCGCTTCATCACCCACCACCGAGATCATCGTTGGCATCGCAGCACCCAAACCTAAACCTGTAAAGAATCGTGCGATATATAAAATTTCAATACTTGGTGCAACTGCCGTGATAGACATAAATACACCGAAGATAAAAATCGACAGCATCAGGACTTTCTTCTGTCCCAAATAGTCAGCGACACGCCCCCCAAAGAACGCGCCAAATAACATACCAAACACACCTAAGCTAAACACATAACCCATTTGCACTTGATCTAAGGAAAATGTCGCTGCGATTCCTTTTGCTGCGATACCGGGCGCTTGCAGGTCAAAACCTTCAAAAAATGCTACCCAGAAACACAAAAATACCGTTAGAAATTTTTGCATTTTTCCCGATTGTTGATTTGCCATAATCGAACTCCATTCATGTAGCGTAAACTCACTTGTACGCCATGCCCTGAAGTTTCGGCTTTATTGGGTAGAATAAATACCACTACAAAGGTCGGAATTCACACGACCAAAAGCCCACCATTAAGACCTAAAACTTTGTATATCAATAGTTTTTAGATCTTATTTTTTGTATTTATAATTCATTATCAATCACTTAAGTTTATGAAAGATTTTAATAATCAAACCATAGCTAAAACTAATGATGATCAAAATATTCATTTAATCCGATCAAATACCAATAGCCAATATTTTTTAAGCAATAAAAAAACCCGCAACTGAGCGGGTTTTTTGTTTAACTCAAAATCTTATGCAGATTTTTTCGCTTGGTTATTCTTACGAATCGTAATCATTACCAATTGAACAGCCGCAGGTGTAACACCCGGAATACGACTTGCTTGTGCCAATGTTTCAGGCAATACATTTTTCAGCTTCATGGTGATTTCACGTGAAAGACCAGAAACGACATCATAATCAAAATCAGCTGGAATACGCGTATCTTCCAAACGCTTCATTTGCGCAACATCTTCTTGCTGACGGTTAATATAACCTGCATATTTCACAGCAATTTCAATTTGCTCACCCACAAATGCTGAAACTTCAGAACCCGTCAATTCAGCAATTTGAGAGAAATTGATATTTGGACGTTTGAGCAAATCAATTGCATTGGTTTCTTTTGACAGGTCATCGCCAGTCATTTCAACGAATTTTTTGCCTAGTGGATTGTTTGGCGCTGCCCAAAGGTGTTGTAAACGACCTTTCTCCGTTTCTACAGCTTCCATTTTTTGGCAGAACGAATCCCAACGCGCATCATCGACCAGACCCATTTCACGGCCAATGGCTGTTAAACGCTGATCCGCATTGTCTTCACGCAACATCAAACGGTATTCCGCACGCGAAGTGAACATACGGTACGGTTCTTTAGTACCAAGAGTAATCAAGTCATCAACCAATACACCCATGTACGCTTCATCACGTTTTGGTGTCCATTGCTCTTGATCCCATGCACGACGTGCTGCGTTTAAGCCTGCAAGCAAACCTTGCGCACCTGCTTCTTCATAACCTGTTGTACCGTTAATTTGACCCGCAAAATACAGGTTATTAATCGATTTGGTTTCTAAAGAGAATTTCAATGATTGTGGGTTGAAATAATCATACTCAATCGCATAACCCGGACGCAAAATGTGCGCATTTTCCATACCACGAATCGAGCGAACCAATTCAAACTGAACATCGAATGGTAAAGAAGTTGAAATACCGTTTGGATAAAGCTCATGTGTATCTAGACCTTCAGGTTCCAAGAACACTTGATGCGAATCTTTATCGGCAAATTTATGAATTTTATCTTCAATCGATGGGCAGTAACGTGGACCCACACCTTCAATCACACCAGTATACATTGGTGAACGGTCTAAGCCGCCACGAATGATATCGTGAGTTTTCTCGTTGGTATGTGTGATATAGCAATTGATTTGCTCAGGATGCATCGACACATCACCCATGAATGACATAGTCGGAGATGGGAAATCACCCGGCTGTGGCGTCATTACAGAGAAATCAACTGATCGCGCATCGATACGTGGCGGTGTACCTGTTTTTAAACGACCTACAGGTAAGTTCAATTCACGAAGGCGCGCAGCCAATGAAATTGAAGGAGGATCGCCCGCACGACCGCCTGAAGCATTATTTAGACCTACGTGGATCACTCCACCCAAGAATGTACCTGTAGTCAATACAACAGTTTTCGCATCAAAGCGAATACCCATTTGGGTGACTACACCTTTAACGGTATCGCCTTCAACAATAAGGTCATCAGCTGCTTGTTGGAAAATATCCAAGTTCGCTTGATTTTCGAGGGTTTCACGAATCGCAGCTTTATAACGAATACGGTCAGCCTGTGCGCGAGTCGCACGAACAGCCGCACCTTTACGTGAGTTTAAAATACGGAATTGAATACCACCTTTGTCAGCAGCCAATGCCATTGCACCGCCAAGCGCATCAATTTCGCGGACTAAATGTGATTTACCAATACCACCAATGGCTGGGTTACAGCTCATCTGCCCTAAAGTCTCAATATTATGAGTTAAGAGTAAAGTCTGTCGACCCATACGTGCCGCAGCAAGAGCTGCCTCAGTACCCGCGTGACCGCCGCCGATAACAATGACATCGTAAACTTTAGGATAATGCATAGTGGTAAAGGAGATTAAAAAAGGATGACGGAAGATTATAGCAAAAATTCACCGATAAGTTGACTGATTAACTCGATTTTATTGTTATTGGCTACTGCTTTATGCCTATATATTTCTTTATGAACATACATACTTTGCATATTCCACATAAAAATATACATTTCTCAAGCAAATGTTACTCGAAGATTGTTGTTTTATTCTGATGATTTTTTATTCTGTTATAGATCCCATGAGAATCATAAGGACTATAAGCATGAATAAGAATATTTTGCTATCCACGGTTTTATGCGGTTTATGTTTATCACCACTTGCTGCCTCAGCCAATGATAAAGTTGAGAAAGTGTATGATGCACAGCGATATCAACAAGTCTGTAAAGGTAAAAGCCAAGGCGCTCAAGTATCATTTGCCTATCGTGGTATTATCTGGAATGGTACTTGCGAACCACAATTTTTTAGCTCGTCCAAAAATGCAAATCTTCATGGCGAAGAAGCCGAATTATTAAGCACATGTAGTGCAGATGCAAAAGCCACTACTGCAACGATTAATGGACAAGAAATTAAAGGAAAATGTGCTTTAGGGTTCACTCCCCCTCGTCCTAAATAAACAGTTGTCAATGAAAATATCGACCAATTAACAGATCAAAAATAAAGCGGGTAAAACATCAGTTTTTACTCGCTTTTATTTATTGCTTATTTATCAAACTGAGATAAACTCAAAAACACTATAAGGATAAAAATATCAGGAAATTCCATGGATTCGGGATTATTTGCATTTTTTCTGCCCATTGCTTTAGCCATCATGATGATGGGTTTGGGACTTGAACTTTCAGTCAAAGACTTTTTACGCGTTGGACGCTATCCAAAAGTTATTTTCATCGCTTTATTTACTCAGCTTATTCTACTGACCAGCATTGCGTTTTTCCTGTGTAAGTTGCTTGAGTTACCCCCTTTACTCGCGGTTGGGCTCATGTTGCTTGCGGCTTCACCCGGTGGCCCCACAGCAAACCTTTTTAGCTACCTATATAAAGGTGATATTGCTTTAAACATTAGCTTAACGGCCATTAACTCAGTTGTATCGTGCTTTACATTGCCTTTTATCGTCAATCTATCCATTTTGCATTTTGTTGGTGAAAGTACCAGTATTGGTATGCCTATCGATAAGATCACCCATGTATTTCTGATTATTTTGATACCGGTATGTTTCGGTATGTTTATTCGAAACTCCTTTCCGACCATTGCATATCACGTCAACAAGCCGATGCGAATGTTGTCTATTTTCTTATTAATTCTTATCTTTACACTCGCAGTTTTGCGTGAACAATCCAACATTATTACGTATTTTGCCAGCGTCGGCATTGCAACCTGTTTACTCTGTTTCAGTGGACTATTTTTGGGTTACTTAATTCCATTCCTCTCGGATGTGCCTGAAAAGCAGGCTCGTGCGTGTACCTTTGAGATTGGTATTCATAACACCAGTATCGCGCTAACCATCGCACTGAGTGTGCTTGAAAACACCACAGTGGCGATACCTGCCGGTGTTTATTCTATTTTTATGTATTTATTGGCGACCTTATTTGGTTTTATTTTGACGCGCCGTGGCAGTCACTTGATTCAACAAGTGAAAACCTAAACTATTTTTTCTAACGCAATCACCATAAGGACTTTGGTGAAACACCATTAAATATGCTCAAGGAGAATAAGTACGATGGATTCTGGAATTATTACGGTTCTTTTGCCATTAGCACTGGCCTTTATTATGATCGGGCTTGGGCTAGAACTTACCCCCAAAGATTTCGCACGTGTCACCAAACATCCTAAAGCCGTGTTAATCGCTTTATTCTGCCAACTCGTGTTACTTGTCGGCGTTGCCTTTTTATTATGTAAACTGCTGGCCTTGCCACCACTGCTTGCAGTCGGATTGATGCTACTCGCAGCCTCACCTGGTGGTAGTACAGCGAACTTATTTAGCTATCTATTTAAAGGTGACTTGGCTTTAAATATTACCCTGACCGCCATCAACTCTGTCATTGCAGCATTAACCCTTCCATTGATCGTGAATTTTTCGATCATGCACTTCATGCAAGAAGGCCAACAGATTAGCCTGCAATTCGGAAAAATCCTCCAAGTTTTCGGCATCATTATCATCCCCGTCTGTATAGGCATGCTGCTTCGTCACTATGCGCCTAAACTGACTGAGAAACTGCATAAACCACTCCGCATCTTTGCTGTGGTCTTTCTCATCTTAATAATTATTGGTGCTATTTACTCTGAACGACATAATATTGCGGCTTATCTAACTCAAGTTGGCTTAGCAACGGTTCTATTCTGCATCTTCAGCCTATGTATCGGTTATTTTGTTCCGAGACTATTCGGCATCAATAGTGCTCAGGCACGTGCTTGTGCATTTGAAATCGGCATTCATAACAGTACGTTAGCCATGACCATCGCCTTAACGGTGATGGCCAGCTCTGCAGTTGCAATGCCTGCGGCAGTGTATTCAATCTTTATGTACATCTTTGCCGCTGTATTTGGCTTCCTAATTACACGTTTTGCACCGCTCTCGACAACTACAACTGAAACAATTAAAAGTTAAGGCACTGAAAAGTTAAAAGGATGCCACGTGCATCCTTTTATTTTTGGTCAATTTTGATAATCGCTAGCTGCAAGTTGCCGAGTTCCGTTACAATAGCTTTTTATAAAACTCATTTAGGTTATGTCCGTGAAGTGGTTACAAATTCATATTACTGTTGAAAAAGCTCAAGTTGATTACACTGAAACGCTGCTCAGTTCTTTAGGTGCAGTCAGTGTCACGCTAGATGATGCAGAAAATCAGGATTTACTTGAACCACTTCCAGGTGAAACACCACTTTGGAATAAAGTGATCGTAACTGGTATATATGCACAAGAAGATGATGAAGAAATTGATGTAGCTGCATTAGAAACATTTATTAAAGCTCAACTTCCTGAAGCACCAATGCGTAGCGAATTCATTGAAGACCAAGAATGGGAACGCACATGGATGGATGCTTACGAGCCTATCCAAATTGGTGAAAAATACTGGATCGTACCAGAATGGATGGAAGCGCCAGAAGCAGACGCCGTAAACATCAAACTAGACCCAGGTCTGGCATTTGGTACTGGCAACCATGCATCAACATTCTTATGCCTACAATGGTTAGGTAAAGTTGATCTTAAGGATAAAATCGTCATCGACTACGGTTGTGGTTCTGGTATTTTAGGTGTTGCCGCTTTACTTTTGGGTGCAAAAAAAGTTTATGCCACTGATATTGACCCACAAGCCGTTTTAGCAACACAACAAAATGCCGAATTGAATGGTGTACTGGAAAATTTGTATGTAGGCCTACCTGAAGAGTTCAACCAAGAACTCGCTGGACAAAAAGCCGATGTGTTTGTTGCTAATATTCTTGCAGGCCCTCTAATGGCCTTGGCTGCAGAATTCTCAACTTTAATTAAATCTGAGGGCGAGTTCGCACTTGCAGGTGTAATTGAAGAGCAAGTTTCTGATGTTTCTAGTGTTTATTCTGAATTTTTTGATATATTAGACGTAGAAAAACGTGACGAAACATGGTGCCGAATTTCGGGTAAACGCCAACAGTATTAAAATTTAAAATGTGTACTTATGAGCGACAAATTAACTAACTGCCCTACTTGTTTTACAACATATAAAGTAACTGTTCCGCAGCTTACTGTCGCTCAGGGCATGGTTTGTTGCCCAAAGTGCTCTACATCTTTTAATGCACTGTCTCATTTGGTGGTAGATAAAGCGTTGTCTTTTTCTACCCCTGAGCCAGAAAATGCTCCGCAAAAAAATACCAATACTATTATTAATGTCAGCGAATTTAATAATACGCTTACGCCAGTGACTGTTGAAGAAACACCAACCCACCATTTATTAAAACTATTTGATCAAAAAGTCGAAAACTCTAATATCGATCTAAAAACTTATTTAAATAACTTAAATTATTTCAGTACCGAGCCTATCGGCAACCTTCCTGCAGTAAATTGGGCAGAACAAGCTGAAAAAGATAAAAAGCGTACACCACTTAACTATTTTATGTGGTTCTGTATTAATGCCTTCTTATTTGGTGCACTTATATTCCAGTTTTTCTGGTTCAATCCACAATATTTAAAAAACAGTCCAGTGATGGGTGCTGCATTTACTGCGGTCTGTGATGTATTCAATTGTTCACGCCTAGAGGAACATTACAGTTTAATTAGTACCAAAAAAGTCAAAATTCGTAGCATTGGAAATAATGAAACACGTTTTACAGGTGAAATGATCAATTTTCATGACCGTAGCCTTGCCTTACCCAATATGAAAATTTCACTAAAAGAAAATGGTACTGAAATAGCAAACTATACGCTTTTACCTGAAGAGTATTTGGACAAAAGTCTGTATGGCATCCAACGGATCCCAAAAAGTAGTCCTTTTAAATTCCAATTTAGCCTACCAATTGCACGCAAAAGCTTCGATAATTATTCAATTGAGTTGATTCGCCCCTAATATTGGAAAAAACTATTAAAAAAGTAAAAAAAACATAAAAAAAATGCAGTTTTCTTGCTCACTTTTTCCTAGACAATGGTATGATACGCGCCACGAAAGCTTTGTGCTGCAAACTCCTCGCTAATTTTTCACAACAAATACAATCCCAACCGTGCGCTTTAATATTTATTGCGTATTGAGTAGATTT
The DNA here is from genome assembly GCF_003268405.1 of Acinetobacter sp. CFCC 11171. Taxonomy (NCBI): domain Bacteria; kingdom Pseudomonadati; phylum Pseudomonadota; class Gammaproteobacteria; order Moraxellales; family Moraxellaceae; genus Acinetobacter; species Acinetobacter sp. CFCC 11171. The sequence goes on from NZ_LQXP01000001.1 coordinate 127,196, forward strand.
TTTGTTTGTTTTTTAGGCTGTAACAATTATTAATCTATTGTTACGCTTATTTTTCGAACAATTTTGCGAGTTGTGTCAAGCTACAAGTAATGTACAAGTTTTAGAACTCCGCATTAGGAACTAAAACGGAGTTCATTCAAGTTTATAGACCACTTTTAACAAATCACTTTACCCAAGTGATATTTGATTTTTCGGATTAATTCGCATGAATAGCAAATCTCCTATTTTTACTGCACAATCTGATGTCGCTCTTCGTATTCACGTAGATCGCGCAGTTCGCCATTACTTTGCACAATTGCAAGGCGAGCAACCATCTCAGGTATACGATATGGTGCTGGCGGAAATGGAGAAGCCTCTTCTATCTGTAGTTCTTGAATATACACGTGGTAATCAAACCCGTGCTGCTGAGATTCTCGGCTTAAACCGTGGTACTTTACGTAAAAAGTTGAAAGCTCACGGTTTAATGAGTGAATAAATGATAAAATGCTTGCGGCTTCCGCAGGCATTTTTTTTAACCTGCATTTTGCTAATTTTGTTTTAATCTGTTCCTTGAAAACTGTGACGAAGATCATGACTATTAAACGCGCTTTAATCTCTGTGTCTGACAAGACTGGAATTGTTGAATTTGCACAAGAACTTGTTGCTCTAGGGGTAGAAATTTTATCTACTGGCGGAACATACAAATTGTTGAAAGACAATAATGTTGCCGTAGTTGAAGTTTCAGAGCACACAGGTTTCCCAGAGATGATGGACGGCCGTGTAAAAACGCTACATCCGAAAATTCATGGTGGTATCTTAGCTCGTCGCGGTCTAGACGAAGCTGTGATGGCTGAACACAACATCGATGCAATCGATCTGGTAGTTGTTAACCTTTATCCGTTTGCTGCAACTGTTGCAAAACCGAACTGCTCACTTGCTGATGCGATTGAAAATATCGACATCGGTGGTCCGACTATGGTTCGTGCTGCTGCGAAAAACCATGCATCTGTAGGTATCGTAGTAAATGCATCTGACTATGGAACTGTTGTTGAAGAGTTAAAAGCTGAAGGCGCATTATCACATGCAACTCGTTTTGACCTTGCGGTTAAAGCATTTGAACATACTGCACAGTATGACGGCATGATTGCATCTTACTTAGGCGCTCGCGTAGGTAAGGAAGAAGGTCAAGCAGATAAATTTGCGCGTACTTTCAATACTCAATTGAACAAAGTTCAAGACTTACGTTACGGTGAAAACCCGCATCAATCTGCTGCTTTCTATGTAGAAGACACAGCAACTGAAGCATCTGTTTCTACTGCGAAACAACTTCAAGGTAAAGAATTATCTTATAACAACATCGCAGACACTGACGCAGCACTTGAATGTGTAAAATCATTTGCTAAGCCTGCATGTGTCATCGTAAAACACGCAAACCCATGTGGCGTAGCAGTATCTTTAGACGGCATCCAAGCGGCTTATGACCTTGCTTATGCAACTGACCCTGAATCTGCATTCGGCGGCATCATTGCATTTAACCGCGAATTAGATGTTGCAACTGCTCAAGCAATTGTTGACCGTCAATTCGTTGAAGTGATCATTGCTCCTAGCGTTGCTGAAGGCGTGCTTGAAGTGACTGGCGCGAAGAAAAACGTACGTGTACTTGTATGCGGCGAGCTTCCTGCGATCACTGAGCGTAAAGCACAGCTTGACTACAAACGTGTAAATGGCGGTCTATTGGTTCAAGACCAAGACTTAGGCATGATCACAAAAGATGACCTTAAAGTTGTGACTAAACGTGCACCAACTGAACAAGAAATCGATGACATGATCTTTGCTTGGAAAGTTGCGAAATACGTTAAATCAAACGCAATTGTTTATGCTAAAAACCGTCAAACGATTGGTGTGGGCGCAGGTCAAATGAGCCGTGTGAACTCTGCTCGTATTGCTGCAATCAAAGCTGAACATGCTGGTTTAGTTGTTGAAGGTGCTGTAATGGCATCTGATGCATTCTTCCCATTCCGTGATGGTATTGATAACGCTGCGAAAGCAGGTATCAAATGCATTATCCAACCGGGTGGTTCTATGCGTGATGAAGAAACAATTGCTGCTGCTGATGAAGCTGGTATTGCAATGGTCTTCACTGGCATGCGTCACTTCCGTCACTAAGTTGGCAACTTGATCATGACAATTAAGCACATTTTTTTGCTTAATACACTAGATTTCTAATCTTGCATAAAGTCCTCTCCTGCTTTCAGGTTGAGGACTTTATGTCATTTTCGATTCATGGAGTATGAACCGATGAATATTTTAGTTTTGGGTAATGGCGGTCGTGAACATGCATTGGCATGGAAAATCGCACAAGATGACAAAGTTGCAAAAGTATTTGTAGCACCGGGCAATGCGGGTTCTGCAACTGAAAATAAATGCGAGAATGTTGCCTTAAATATTTTAGACAACGCTGCGATTATCGACTTTGCAAAAAGCAATGTAGTTGATTTAATCGTGGTTGGTCCAGAAGCACCACTAGTCAATGGTGTAGTCGATGCTTGCCGCGAAGCTGGTGTTAAAATTTGGGGTCCGACTCAATTTGCAGCGCAGCTTGAAGGCTCTAAAGCATTTGCTAAGCACTTCTTAAAACGCCACAACATTCCAACTGCTTTCTATGATGTATTTACAGAAGTAGATGCAGCGAAAGCATTTGTTGAAAAAAATGGTGCGCCGATCGTGATCAAAGCTGACGGCCTTGCTGCTGGTAAAGGCGTGATCGTTGCCATGACCAATCAAGAAGCATTCGATGCAATTGATGACATGCTTGCAGGCAACAAATTTGGTGATGCAGGCTCACGTGTTGTGATCGAAGAATTCCTTGCTGGTGAAGAAGCGTCTTTCATTTGTATGATTGATGGCGACAACATATTACCGATGGCAACTTCACAAGATCACAAACGCATATTTGAAGGCGACCAAGGTCCAAACACTGGCGGTATGGGTGCTTACTCTCCTGCGCCTGTTGTGACTTCTGACGTATTTGAAAAAACCATGAATGAAGTGATGCGTCCTACCGTTGAAGGTATGAAAAAAGACGGTCATGTTTATACAGGTTTCTTATACGCAGGCTTAATGATTGACGAACAAGGTCAACCTAAAGTGATCGAGTTCAACTGTCGTTTTGGTGACCCTGAAACTCAACCCATTATGATGCGTTTAAAATCATCTTTAGTTGATTTGGTTGAAGCTGGCATTGCAGGTAACTTACCAAAAGAAGCTGAATGGGATGAGCGTAAGACTGTAGGTATCGTACTTGCGTCTAAGGGCTACCCTGAAACGTCTAGCAATGGCGATGTGATTTCTGGTTTAGACACTGAAATGGCGGATGCGAAAGTGTTCCATGCTGGTACTAAAGCACTTGAAAATGGTGACATTGTAACTGCTGGCGGTCGTGTACTTTGCGTGACTGCGCTAGGCAACACCATTGGCGAAGCGCAAGCGAAAGCTTTAGAGCTGTGCCAAAAAGTAACGTTTGACGGCGTTCAATACCGTAAAGATATTGGTTACCGTGCGATTGCTCGTGAAAATGCTTAATCTATTTTAGATTAAGAAAAACCCCGCTGAGTGCGGGGTTTTTTGATATATTCAATTAAATATCAAACAAATACTTTCTAAAAATGCGCTTTAATTTATTTAATCAACCATCTGAAGAAATACAATATTTAGGGACACCTTATACGCAAGATTGCATTGAAGCAATTGCCTTAGTTCTACAATTTGAAGAACAAGTTGAACGAGCACTTGTTTTAACTAATGATCATAATCATTGTTTTTTTATTAAAGGTTATCGAACTGTTTATCTCATTAGATATGGCTTTAGATCAGATTATATCTCAGAAGGTTATAAAGGTTTTGTTAAAGCTTTAAAACTATTGCAAAGGCATAAAATTGAAATCAAAGAGCTGCTTATATCAACTAAAGAATTTGAAATCATTAGGCAAAATTCGTTAAGTGATAGTAACGTAGAGTCTTTCTTAAATAGTTCTTATAGCCAGACTAACACAATTTATGATTACATTAGCAATTTAGATTTTATGCTTAATGAACCTTTAAAAATAAATGACTATTATCCTAGCGAATTGCCATTAAATTTAATTGACGAGAGAATTATAGATTTAGCTTTTAAGTTTAACTTAGATGCTGATGCATCAATAATGACTGCGTATACTCGATTAGAAGATATTATTCGAGAAAAAATAAATTCGCAAAAATTCTCTAGCTCACTAATGGAAGATGCATTTTGTTCAGACGTAAAGAAAAATAAGTTATCCCCCTTCAAATGGGAGGCAGAAAATGAAGAAGCCTCTAATGCCATAGGCAGACTATTTGTAAATATGTTTAAAGCTTATCGCAATCAACGCGCTCATAGTGAAGTAAAAAAATCCTTCTCTCAGCTCCAAAGAGAGTTTTTACTAATCAACGAGCTGTATCAACTAGAAAATGAGTCAATCAAACGATAATCTATTGTCACTATGACTAATCAACTCCAAACCCCTCGCCTCATTCTCCGCCAATGGAAAGACTCCGACACTGCCCCATTTATCCAAATGTGTGCAGATGACGACGTCATGCGCTATTTCCCTAACAAACTTGATGCTTCCGAAGCGACTGCATTTATGCAGCGCCTACGTGATGCAATCGAAACACGCGGTTGGGGTTTATATGCCGTTGAGTTGAAAGCCACAGGCGAATTTATTGGTTTTATCGGCTTACATGTACATCCCCCTGAGTTTGAAATGGCCGATGCACCAGAAATTGGTTGGCGCTTACTGCCGCAATACTGGCATCAAGGCTATGCCACCGAAGGAGCAAAAGCTGTACTCAAATATGCTTTTAGAAACCTAAGATTAGATAAAGTCATTTCATTTACAGCGATTTTAAATACGCCTTCGGAACGTGTGATGCAGCGCATTGGCATGGTAAAAGTACGCGAGTTTAATCATCCGCTTGTACCAGCAGAACACCCATTAAACTGTCATGTGCTGTATGAAATACAGCGTAGTGATTATTTGCACATCCCCTTTTGCTAATTAAATAATTATTCACAGCAAATTCAAAACTCTAACTCTGGCAAATATTGGCTATGGATGATGTTAAAAACTTTAATTTTTGTTACCGCAGGAATTCGTATACGAAAACTAAATTATCCATTAAATCATATAAAAAACCCCGCTAAGTGCGGGGTTAAGAAAAAATATCAATATCGATCACTAGCAATTCAAACATCTTGAGGTATAAGCTCAAGCAACTGCAAACCTGTCTAAGCATGCTTAATCAAAATGGCATACATAATCGACAACATCGGTATATTGCACTTTAAAAATTGAATCTTGTGGAACAATAAAGCTTTCGCCAGAAGTATATTGAACAAACTCGACCTGCTCCCCAATTTGCACAACACACTACCCCGATGTGATTTCAACACGTTCTTTCACATGCACCTTAAACGTCATGGGTTGCTCTGATATCAAAAATACATCTATAGATTTTTTGGATACCATCTTCCATTTTTAAAACGTGGCTCACCGATCTACCGCGATAATGAACCGTAGGCTTTTTACAACTGAGACGAAATCAAACTGATTTAACATAGCGTGCCGCACATAGCAATTTATTATGATCAATTATAAAGCAGCTTATATTAAACAATGTAGCGGATTCAATCTTCCTCAGATTTAGATCTAAGATTTTGAAAAACCATGAATCAGAGTTGAACTGTAAATGTATCAATAAAGATTTCAATGCAGATTAGATTGGAGCACTTCGTTATTTTCACATATGAATGTTACAAATTTTGTGTATGACAGGACTTATTTCATTTTTATCATTTTTTCAGCAATACATTTTAAAATTTGTTATATAGACCTAAACTTATATAAATGATGTACTTAAATAGTTTAATTATAAATAATATATTGTTTTTACTTATTAAATTATTTAATTAAACATATTCCATATACATTTTTGGTGCTAAGCATAACTTTTTAAATCACTATATTGAATAATAAAAAATTGATATGATGCTTAGCGAAATATAGAGATTTGCTTTATTAAATCTTTTGTTTACAGCAGCTTGCAATTGCTATCTTTTCCCATTTAGAAATAGACTCAGATCTAATTGTATAAGTCTGTGTAGCATTCTAAATTATTAAGTATCTATCAGCCTGTCTGATAAAAGACTTAAGTAAATCTCTCCATAATATGATTTGTGAATTTATTAATTTTATAAATTTACTCGGGTGAATATATGAAAAAGCTCCTAGGATTAGTTCTCGGTTTATCTGTGGGCCTTTCAGGCTGTGGTAAACAAGAAGCTCCTGCAACTGACGCCGCACAACAAAAAGACACTGCAGAAGTGCAAACTGTTACCATGGCTTCGACTGGTTCAGATGCTGATATTTGGCGCTATATTGCTACGCTTCCTGAAACCAAAGAAGCTGGCATTAAACTTGAAGTGAAAAACTTTACTGACTATGTGTCTATGAACACTGCTGTAGCGAACAAAGAAATTGATGTTAATGCATTCCAGTCATATGCCTATATGGTTGCGTTTAATGACAATAATAAAGATAAAATCGCACCGCTTTCGACTACTTATTTAGAGCCAATGGGTATCTATTCAAGCAAAGTCAAAAAACTTGAAGAGTTCAAAACAGGTGCAACAATTGCGATTCCAAATGATGGCGCAAACGAATCACGTGCATTGTTGCTACTTCAATCTGCTGGCTTAATCAAACTTAAAGCTGATTTTGACGATGTAAAAGGCACACCTGCTGACATAACTGAAAATGCGAAGAAAATCGTAATCAAACCAATTCAAATGGCGACTGCGGTTCGTGTTAAAGACGAAGTTGATGCGATTGTTTTGGGTAATACCCTTGCGATGGAAGGTGGTTTAAACGTACTGAAAGATGCAGTTTACTATGAGCCAATCGACCAAAGTACAAAAATGAACGTGAACATTCTTGCTGTTGCTGCTGACCGTCAAAATGACCCAGTACTACAAAAAGTAGGTGCGCTTTATCACACTCCAGCAGTTAAAACTTACATCGATGAACATTTTGGTGGTACTAAAATTGATGTAAACAAACCAACTAGCTACCTCACTGAAGCAAAATAGTAATATAATTTCTTCAAATAAACAGGCAAAGTTTACTTTGCCTGTTTTTTCATTTCTGAACCTTTTTTGACGCTATGATCCAATTTAAAAATATCTCCAAGCATTTTGAGCTAAAAGGCCAAACCGTTACAGCACTGGATCAGATTAATCTGGACATTCCAGATGGCTGTATTTTCGGTCTAATTGGCTACAGTGGTGCAGGCAAAAGTACCTTAATCCGTTTAATTAATTTGCTAGAACGTCCTAGTGAAGGGCAAATTATTATTCATGATAAAGACTTTACTGCTTTAAATTCGGCAGAGCTACGTCAAGAAAGAACCAATATTGGCATGATCTTCCAGCACTTCAATTTACTGCAAACCAAAACAGTTGCAGAAAATATTGAAATGCCGCTTAAACTTTTAGGTGCGTCTAAAGCTGAACGCCAAAAACGTTTAGAAGAGTTGCTCGAATTTATTGACCTAAAACATAAGAAAAATGCCTATCCAGATGAGCTCTCTGGTGGCCAAAAACAACGTGTCGGGATTGCCCGTGCGCTTGCCAATCATCCTAAAATTTTACTGTGTGATGAAGCAACATCTGCTCTCGATCCGCAAACCACTAAGTCGGTATTGGCGTTATTAAAGAAAATCAATCAAGAACAAGGCATTACTATTGTCATGGTCACCCATGAAATGGATGTGATTGAATCTGTTTGTGATTATGTTGCGGTAATGGAACAAGGGAAAGTCATCGAACATGGCTCAACCTTAGAGATTTTTAGTCAGCCAAAACACAATACAACCAAAAATTTTATTCAAACTGTATTGCAGCAACAGCTCCCTGTTAATATTTTAAATAATTTAGAAAATCAAAATCATAACAGCATTTATTGTTTAAAATTTCTCGGCAGTTCGGCACAGGAAACCGTCATTCAAGCGGTAATTAAACAGTTTGATATTAGCCTGAATATTTTGTTTGCCAATATGACTGAAATTAATGGTGCGGTGATTGGACAAATGTTCGTTCAGCTATTAGGTGATGCAGCATTGATTCAACAAGCGGTGGCGTTCTTAGAACAACATGGCGTTGAAGTCACTCAAGCAGGAGTTCAGCAATGAGAGATTTAATTGTTCAATGGCTGACTCAAATTACAGCACCCTTTTGGAAAAGTTCTTTGTCCATGGATCAGTTCGTCACTGCCCTACAAGAAACTTTTCACATGGTGTTCTTTGCCATGCTCTTTGGCTGTATTTGGGGTTTTATCCAGGCCGTGATTTTATATGTCTCACGTCCACAAGGCATTTTGCCTAACCGTGTCATCTACCATGGTTTGAACCCGATTGTGAATGCGCTGCGTTCATTGCCATTTATTATCCTCTTGATTGCGGTCATCCCTTTGACCAAAGTCATTGTGGGTACTTCAATTGGTACTTGGGCTGCAATTGTTCCTCTCACAATCTATGTTGGTCCTTACATTGGTCGTCTGATTGAAACTTCGTTGCTTGAAGTGAATGACGGCATCATTGAGTCTGCTCAAGCGATGGGTGCATCTCCGCTGCAAATCATTACTAAATTTGTCCTACCAGAGTCTCGTAGCTCTTTAATTTTAAACTTAACGACTGCAACCATTAGCTTAATTGGTGCAACAGCCATGGCGGGTGCAGTAGGTGCAGGCGGTATCGGTGATCTTGCCATTTCTTATGGTTATCAACGTTTTGATAGTAGCGTGGTCATCATCACCGTCATTGTCTTATTGATCTTGGTACAAATCGTACAAAGTCTGGGGGACTGGTTATCGAAACTGCGCTAAGCCTGCATAATTCATATATTTAAGCTCTCTTCGGAGGGCTTTTTAGTTTCTTAGATTCTAAAATTTAGTTTTTAATGCCGCAATTAAACCAAAATTTTTTTTAGTTTTAAATTATTTTGACGGCAAATTAGCAACACCATAAAATTTAAAATATGACCTCCAATATTACGTTTCCAAAAACTTGAATGAGTACAAAATATCAAAAGAATAGAATTTTATATTCCCCATGCAAACAACACTGCCAGCACAAATTTTCCGCTTAATTTTTTTTCACAACGGGGATATTCATCACTTCAGCAGCATCTGCATCCATTGCTAATTATGACTATCTCACTAGTATTAAGGTAAATGATGTTGACTTAGCCTCACCCTTGCCTGCATCAAAAGCAAATGCATTAATCAGAAAAAATCCAGTGAAGCCAAAATATGAATATTCAGAATGTACTGGTAATACTGAATTTCATGTCACATCAAAAGGTAAATTTCTAAAATTTGAAATTTATGCTGAGGACAATCCTCAAGTTAAAAATGATTCATTCTATAAAAATAAAAACAGCTTCGCCCAACTTGGACAAACCAAAGGGGTTGTTTGGATGGAATGGGATAAATCCACTCAAATACGCGTTAAAATTCAAATTGGGTCAAAACATCTGATAAGCCAATATGACTATCAACAATTTGTAAAAGACTTTACCAAAAGTGCAAAATTGGCCAATCCCAATGAAGTTGCATATGTGATTTTACTCTCACCGACTCATGCAAAATCCTTGCTGAAAGAGCCGCAAAACTATGATTTACCCTATATTGGTAACCTAGCCTTCAACTTTAAAAATGGCAAATTAACTGCCTTTTCAGTGAATCAAGGTATTGCTTGCTAAATGGTGCTTGTCATACAGCGTTTATTGATTAAACAGTGAATTTATAAATCTGCATAAAGCCATGCAATAAACGCAAGTTTGATCTCAGAGCATGCTAAAATCAGCAGCTGTTTTCGCAGGGACTCATCTATGCACTTTGTACATCTTGGTATTTTTACAGAATTTTCCATTACTGAATCTATTGTACGTATACCTGATCTTGTAAAAGCTGCAGCTGCAGATGAAATGCCCGCTCTGGCCATTACTGACCTTTCAAATCTACATGCTGCTGTAAAATTCTATAAAAAGTGCTTAGATAAAGGCATTAAACCCATATTTGGTTCAACCATTCGTTTGAATGATGCTGAACACAAAGCTACTCTTCTAGCGATGACCAATAAAGGTTGGCGCAGTCTAACAGAGTTGGTTTCTGAAGGTTATATTTCAGGTCAACAGCTTGATATTCCTTGCGTAAAAAAAGATTGGATTTTAAATCAACACCAAGATTTGATTGTTTTACTGGGTATGCAAAGTGATGTCGGCAAAATGCTTTGCTCTTCTAACCCGCAAAAAGCTGAACCCCTGTTAGCTGAATGGGTCGAAAAATTTGGCAATCGTGTTTATCTAGCGATTACACGAACTGAGCGCTCGGGTGAAGAAGACTTTATTCACGAAGCAGTAAAACTTGCGAAGAAATTTAACATTGGTGTAGTTGCTCATAACGATGTGCATTTTATACATAAAGAAGATTTCGAGGCACATGAAGCACGCGTTTGTATTGCCGATGGCTATGTCCTCGGTGACAATCGTCGCCCTAAAAATTACAGTCCTGAACAGTATTTTAAAACTGCCGAGGAAATGACGGAGCTGTTTGCAGACATTCCAACGGCTATAGAAAATACCTATCACATTGCGCGACGCTGTAATGTGTCACTACGTTTAGGCTTCCATGACCTTCCCGATTATCCAATTCCTGAAGGTCATACAATTGACACCTATTTTGAACATTTATCAAAAGAAGGTTTAGAAGAACGTTTAGCGCATTTGTACCCTGTCGAACAACGTGGTGACGACTGGCCAGAAATTCGTAAGCCTTATGATGAACGTTTGGCTTATGAAGTCGGGATCATCCTGACCATGCAATTCCCAGGTTATTTCCTAATTGTCATGGACTTTATTCAATGGTCTAAAGGTAATGGCGTCCCTGTTGGTCCAGGCCGTGGTTCGGGTGCAGGTTCCTTAGTTGCCTATAGTTTAAAAATTACTGACCTTGACCCACTACGTTATGACCTACTGTTCGAGCGTTTCTTAAACCCTGAACGTGTATCAATGCCCGACTTTGACGTCGATTTCTGTATTGCAGGTCGTGACCGTGTTATTGACTATGTTGCACGCACTTATGGTCGAGATGCGGTCTCTCAAATTGCAACTTTCGGTACCATGGCGGCAAAAGGTGCAATTCGTGACGTAGCCCGTGTCTTGGGTAAATCTTATGGTTTGGCTGACCGTATTTCTAAAATGATTCCGACCAAGCCTTTAGGTTTAAGTTTGGAAGAATCCATTGAGGCCGAACCACAGCTAAAAGATATTGTCACCAACCCATCAAATCCTGATAACGACGATGCAGCCGAAATTTGGGAAATGGCACTCAAACTTGAAGGCATTACCCGTAATACAGGTAAACACGCCGGTGGTGTGGTCATTGCACCAACCAAGTTAACCGACTATTCCGCTGTACTGTGTGATGCAGATGGAACTAACCGTGTAGCCCAATTCGATAAAGACGATGTGGAAGCTGCAGGTCTAGTTAAATTCGACTTCTTGGGCTTACGTAACTTAACGGTAATCGAAGATGCCATTAAGCACATTAATGCCCGTCCAGATATCACTACACCTGTCGATATTTCCTTAATTCCTTTGGATGACAAACCTGCCTATGCTGTGTTCGCAGAAGCAAACACCACAGCAGTCTTCCAGTTTGAATCCGTCGGCATGAAAAAAATGCTGAAAGAGGCACGTCCAAGTAAGTTCGAAGAAATTATTGCTTTCGTGTCTTTATACCGTCCAGGCCCGATGGATCTGATTCCTGACTTTATTTACCGTATGCATGGTGGCGAGTTTGAATACTTACATCCATTACTAGAAAGTGTCCTTGAACCGACATACGGCATTATGGTGTATCAGGAACAGGTAATGCAGGCAGCGCAGTTCTGTGCTGGCTATAGCTTGGGTGGCGCGGATTTACTTCGTCGTGCCATGGGTAAAAAGAAAGTCGAAGAAATGATTAAGCACCGTCAGATCTTTACTGAAGGTGCTGCAACCAAAGGTATTGATGCAGATACGGCCAACCATATCTTCGATTATATGGAAAAATTCGCAGGCTATGGTTTTAACAAATCCCATGCCGCAGCCTACGCTCTTGTTGCATATCAAACCGCTTGGTTAAAAGCACATTTCCCAGCTGAATTTATGTCAGCAGTGATGACCTCGGAAATGCAGAATACCGATAACGTGGTGTTCTTGATCGATGACTGTCGTATTAATGGTCTTGAAGTCTTGCCACCTTCGGTCAATATGTCTTTATATAATTTCCATGCCAGCGATCCAAAAACCATCGTCTATGGTTTAGGTGCGATCAAGGGTGTCGGTGAAGCTGCCATGCAGTCTGTGATTGACTCACGTATCCAAGATGGCCCATATAAAGATCTGTTTGACTTCTGCCATCGTATTGACCTAAAAAAAATCAATAAGCGCACGCTTGAAGCATTGATTCGTGGTGGCGCATTGGATTGTTTAGGATTAGAACGCGCTGACTTGATGGCGCAATTGCCAGAAGCTGTACAAGCGGCTGACCAAGCCCGTACAAACCGCGAAACTGGGATGATGGATTTATTTGGTGAAGTTGAAGAAGTTCAGCGTAAACCTTCTAAACCTGTTAAACCGTGGTCAGATGAAGTTCGTCTTAAAGGTGAAAAAGATACTCTTGGGCTTTATCTAACAGGTCATCCGATCGATGTGTATCGATCAGAGCTAAAAGCCTTTATTTCACAGCGCATTAATGAGCTTACGCCTACACGACGTGGTGTCACTACAGTATTTGCAGGCCTAGTCGTCGATATTGCCAACTTCCCGAACCGCATGATGGTGACGCTCGATGATGGTACTGCACGTATAGAAGTGTCTGCGAATCACGAACGTTTTAACCGCTTCAAAGATGTGATTCAAAACGAAAAAGTGGTGGTCATTGAAGGTGAAATTTACGAACGTGAAGGTTTTGATCGGCCAATGGGTCGCTTAACTAAAGCCTTCAGTTTGAATGAAATCCGTCAAAAACGTGCCAATGCCATTCAAATTAAATTAACACCTGAACATTTTAGTAAAACGCTATCACGCGACATCCAAAATATTTTACTGCCTTTTTGCAATGTCGATATGTGTACGCATATACCTGTGCAGTTATATATTGACTATCCATATGCGACGGCCGACATTCATTTGGGCTTAAACTGGAAAGTTGCCCCACTAGATGAATTACTGTCTAAGCTGCGTGACTACTTCGGCAAAGAATCTTTGCATATCGAATATCATGTCAAATCCAAAGCTGCCAAAGCGGTAAGTTATGAACAAGCCTCTATTCCTGCGCAGGTTCCGCCACCGCCAGATGGGATGAGCATGGATGATGCCATGGATTTATACCAAGCAGAAGCCAATCAATTTTCTTAAAGTTTAAACGCTGTTTGAACTGCTTTTTTAAATAAACATATTGGAAATATCATGAATCAAACTGACAATGCTGCGGTTTCAGCACATCTCTCCCATGTGCGTATTGTCATGGTGAACACAACATTACCCGCAAATATTGGTAGTGCATTACGTGCCATGAAAACCATGGGACTTTCAAAGTTAGTCTTAGTTGCACCGAAGACTTACCCGCATCCGGACATTAATGCCTTAGCTGCCGGTGCTGTCGATTTAATTGATCAAATTGAAATCGTTGAATCACTAGAAGATGCCATTAAAGATTGTCATATTGTCTTTGGTACTAGTGCGCGTAGTCGTACCATCCCATGGCCATTACTTGATGCTCGCCCTGCTGCCGAAATGTCTCTCAAAGCAGTCTGTGAACAACAACAAGAAATTGCCGTGGTATTTGGCCGTGAAGACCGTGGTTTGACCAATGAAGAATTAGCAATGGCCAACTACCATGTCACTATTCCAGTGAATACTGAATATGGCGTCTTAAACGTTGCCCAAGCGATTCAAGTCATTTGCTATGAAATGCGCATGGTCGCCCTTGCACATACTGAGTTAACTGCAAATCCTGATGCCAATATGCATGTTACCGATGACATCGATATGGAATGGGATGAACCTTTGGTGACCCATGAAATGATGGAACAGTTCTACCCGCATATTGAAAAAATGCTGGCAGAGATTGAATTTATGGATCCAAAAAATCCAAGATTATTACCTTTACGCTTGCGCCGCCTATTTGGACGTATACAATTAGATCGTATGGAATACCACTTATTACGTGGCATCTTTAGCCGAGTACAGGCATTAAATAACGGAACATGGAAAAAATCTACAGACAATGAGGATCAATCTAATGCTTAAGCAGCTCAAAGAAGATATACAGGCTGTATTCGCGCGCGATCCTGCTGCACGAAATACACTCGAAGTCTTAACGACTTATCCAGGAATTCATGCCTTAATCATGCATCGTATGGCACATGAACTTTGGAAAAAAGAGTGTAAAGGCTCAGCTCGTCTATTGTCTTCTTTTAGCCGCTTTGCCACAGGCATTGAGATTCATCCGGGTGCGAAAATCGGTCGTCGTTTCTTTATTGACCACGGTATGGGTGTGGTGATTGGTGAAACAGCTGAAATTGGTGATGATGTCACCCTCTACCATGGTGTGACCTTAGGTGGCACGACTTGGAACAAAGGCAAACGTCACCCAACTTTGGAAGATGGTGTAGTGGTTGGCGCTGGTGCAAAGATCTTGGGCCCATTTACGGTGGGTAAAAATGCCAAAGTCGGTTCAAATGCCGTCGTGACTAAAGAAGTTCCTGCAAATACTACTGCTGTGGGCAATCCAGCACGCTTCATCACCAAAGATAAACCAAAAGATGAAGCGGAAACCCGTCGTCGCGATTATGCAGAAAGTATTGGTTTCCAACCGTATGCTGCAACACAAGACCAAACTGACCCAATGTTAGAAGGTATGCGTGTATTGTTAGATCGTATTCAGCACAATGAAAAACGTATGAATAATTTGTGTCAGCGTTTATCTCTCCTTGACCCAACGTTCAAAAAGCAACAGCTTAATGAACAACCTTTTAGTCAGGAAGAACTTAAAATCATTGAAGATGTGCGCCGCGAATGCGAAGCGCAAAGTTCACAATCTAAAGCTTAACCAAAAGCAATCAGAATAAGTTGCCTTTAACTTGCATGTTGTTCAGAGTTTTTTTAGACTGACCAACATGCTTTTTTTATAAAATAAATTTAATGGATGAATCATATGACGCTTAAGCCCTTGGCAGTTGCTTGTATTGCTTTAACCCTTGCCGCTTGTGGAAGCGCCCCAACTAAGAATAATGCACCTAAAGATGCCATGATTTTTGTAGAGCCTGAACTGACTCCACCTTTCTACGCACTCAACCCATTTAACTACGATGCACCACCTCCTTTTGAATTAAATTTACAAAAAGCTGCAGCACAGCCTGTGACTAAGATGGTGGTAACTAGCCCAACCGACCCATCTAAGCAATTAACTCTTGAAGAAAACCGCCTGATTATCCCCACTGTTGACAGCAAAGAACGTTCGATGAAATTTGCTGCTTTAGCAGGTGACAATGAAATCGACATTACTGAAATTGATGATTTCTTACAGCTTGTTGAAGGTAAAGCACGTCACTATCCACCACGTTTTGTTCAACGCCAAGAACGCAAAGGGTTTGAGCTTAAACTCAAGGAAGTTACGCAAAAATTAGATACGCTTGCGTCTAAAGACAACGCTTCTTTTGATATTTTAGTTCGTGCATTTAAAGCCAGTGTGATGGCACGTAACCTTGATTTGGGTTCTGTGTACACAACTAAATCATTAACTTACGCACAACGTATTTTAAAAATCAACCAAGATGATGCAGAAGCAAACTTCTGGTTCGGTTTTGGTTTATCTGAAGGTGGTGGTCAACGTGAAGCGATTCCATACTTAGACAAAGCAATGAAAGCCGGTGTTCAAGAAGCGTATCTTTCTGCAGCAAATAACTATATTGCCATGGAACAAAAAAAGAACGCCATTCAGGTTTTAAAGAACTATAAAGTTAAATATCCACAAGAAGCAGAAGTTGCTGATCGTTTAATTCAAGAAATTGAAAAGCAAGGTCGCTGGAATGTTTGGCAAGTTTTAAATCCACCAAAAGCTGCGTCTTAAATCAGACGATTTAGAAAATTCTTTTGAAAAAAGACCGTTTTAACGGTCTTTTTTCATTTAAGGTGAATTGAAAATCCTGACAATTATCGTATGATTTGAAGATACTTAACCTTATGCGCGGCCTCTTTATGCAGCAAAATATTAAAAAAATACTGCTCCTTGGAATCATAAGTACAAGCGTACTGAGTGGATGTCAGGTCGTCAGTGTCAAAAATCAAAAACTCAATGTTTCGATTGCCAATGAACGTGAAAGTATTATTTCTCGAAATAAACTTAGCGAAGCCAGTTTAAATGTCTTGTCGATGACAGGTCGGGAAGCCAAAGCCTGCACAGAAGACCCGAAAGCCTGTGTTGATGAGTTACAACAAATTTCTCAGATTCAAGATGAACAATTACTTTCTACAGCAAGTGAATTATATTTAGCTAAAGCTATAGAATATGAATCTTCTTCAGCCTGCAAGTTAGGTGTGCTCAGTAGTCACAAATCTGAAGAAAAACAAAAAATTGAACAAGACACTTATAATAAGTGCTTAGATCAACAATTGATACTTCTCGATAAAAGTATTCGCTATAGCTATGCGTACATGTTTAAAACCAAACGTGCGCCTGCTGATCGTATTTTTGATAACCGTCAAGTTCAAATCCGTGATTTCTATAATCAAGGGATTGCCAAATTGGTTAGCAGCTATGCACTACGTTATAAGCCGCAAGAAGTCACCCAACAGATTAAAGTCGGACAAACCACCTATCACATAGACTTCAGCCACTACCCAGAACTCAAAAATCGTAAAATTGAACAATTGATGTCAACCTATAACCTTAACTTCTCAGGTTTACGTTCAATTACCCGCCGAGATGGTTTTGGCTCCGAATTTCTTGTAGTTTTACCCGAAGAACATACGATTGAAACAGGCAAAGCAAAATATATTATCAACCCGATTGATTTTAAATATCCGTCTGGTTCAAATCCTAATATCCATCAAGCGCGCTATTTAGCTGCAACATTAACGGCTGAACCACTAAGCGCTACAACTACAGTTGATCAAATTTTGAATCAACATGAGTTTCAAATTAAAGCTTACGACCCGTATAAGTATGAACAGGTCAATATTGCCAATAAAAACTATGCGCTTGCTGCCAATTTTTCTGCTCCATATGGTCTTTGGTTAGCACAAAATAACTTGGGTAAGGCAGCTTATTTATCACTGATTGACCGAGATGAAAAGCTGACGATGCCGCATCTCTACATGCTTGAACCATATAATCCTGACAAGAAAGTTATCGTCTTGGTACATGGCCTTGCTAGCAGCCCTGAAGCATGGATTCGTCTGACTAACGATATTATGGGCGATTCAGTGCTACGTGAACATTATCAAGTGTGGCAAGTCTTCTATTCAACTAATATGCCGATTATTGAAAGCCGCTTCCAAATTTATTCCATTTTGACTCAGACCTTTAGCAAAGTAGACGCCAATGCCGCAGCTAAAAAAGATGCTGTTCTAGTCGGTCATAGTATGGGCGGCATTATTGCACGACTACTGGTCAGCCAAGCCGATACCACGCAAGCAGCTTTGAAAATGATGAATTCACGTCAATTAAATCAGTACCGAAATATTCCAGTAGTGAAGCAACGTATGGTGATTGATGATATTCCTAATTTCAGCCGTGCAATTTTTTTGGCTGCACCTCATCGTGGTACAGAATATGCAGATCGCTGGTTTACCAAAGCCGCTCGAAAAATTATTAAACTCCCAGGAGCTTTTTTATCGGCTATGGGTGATGTGTTAACTCAAGAAGAAGACCTGAAAGATTTATTTCGTGAAATTGACCATGGCTTGATCCAAAATGGACCAAGTGACTTAAGTCATCAATCAAAATTTATCGCGCTCACTGAAGATATTCAGCCGCGTAAGGGTTTGAATTTTCATTCAATTATGGGAAATAACACCAACAGTCAAGATAAAAATATTATGACGGATGATATCGTACCATACACTAGTGCTCATCTAGAGGGTGCTGTTTCAGAAAAAATCATTAAAGGGGGTCATTCGATTCAAGAAACCCCTGAAGCTGTACTCGAACTACGCCGTATATTACGTTTGCATTTGATTGAACTTGGCCTCTATAAACCATAAGGCAATACAGCATTTAAATCGATCTACATATTTTAAAACCGATCTCAGGATCGGTTTTTTTTATTTCTGCATTTACTTGAATATGCCATTATTCAGGTAATTACTATATAAGCTTTTTTTTAATTATTTTAAAACTCAAAGGCACTCGTTAAACTTTACATAAACCTTATATTGGAGATAAATTATTGTAAAATAAAGACAAAATATTGTGCCCATTTCCTAATTTTTTATGAGCATATCGAATTATGAAATTATAAGGCTTAAAGTCACTTCATCTGGATGAAATTGGGGGTTAAATCATAACTATATTGAATAAAGTATATTTTACGTCAAGTTTATAATCCATTTATCAACCGCTCTACCGTGATGAAGTGGCGAAAAAATTTTGTTTTCGCGGAATCATTATTTTTCTCCTGTATGCCCTGTCATGTACGGGGATTAATCAAGTGATCCCATAACGCAGTTTTGTAGATTCCTCTGTATATTTGGATAGTGTTTATCATTCTGATTGCATGGGATTTATCTTTTTTCCGCATTAAACCCTTATTTTAATGTTTATACTTGTCTAGGCTCGATGTGCGCTGTTGCGATCATCTTTACTATGATTTGTAATGATCACAATGATGCGCTATTGCATGCATCCATGAAGTATGCCGTGGTCATCATCTATACCTTTGTTGGTATGCGTTTTTATATTGCCATGGTTGCTGGTTGGTAGAACATGACCCACTGACTGGGCTAGCAAACCGTCGTCCGTTATAAGGAGCTTTAGAACAGCTAAGGCATTATGCCCTACGCCATCAACAGCCTTTAAGCATCATGGTGATCGATATCGATTTTTTGAAAATTAAAATGATCATTTAGGTCATCAGGCGGGTGACATCTGCCTCACACAAATTACTGAGGTTTTGTCTCAAATCACCAATCGAAATGGTGAGTTAGCTGCACACAATGGCAGCGAATAGTTTTTACTCCTCTTTAGGGTGTTAACTGAAGCTGAAAATTGAACCTTTGGCAGCCGATTTATTATGCAGAACTTAATCACTCGAACTTCCACATCCGGCCAGCCATATTTCAAAATTTGTAACGATTAGCATCGGCACGGCAACGATCATTCCATCTGAATCTGATCAAATTCAAAAACTTATATTAGCTGCCGATCGTGCACTTTACCTTGCATAAGGTAGAGATCGCAACCAATATCGATTAGCTCAGGCTGAAGCATAGCCTAGTATTTGAGTCAGTCTAAGCTTTTTGAATTTATACTGAGATATTTTAGTGTTTTAAAGAATACTCAAGTCTGCTTTTTTTACATGCAGACAAACCTTTTCTGGCATTTTCCTGTCACTTTTTTTGCTAGAATCAGCAACACGATTTGTTAACGTACACCTGTGGTTTTGAACGAAGAGACAATATAAATATAAGGACTTTTTCTAAATCCAATTTTCATCAAAACAGTGTTTTTCGTTTAGCAGCGCACAAATTTTTATTTTAAGGTATTTCTTTTCATGCAAGCTGATAATTCCAAAGTTGACCTTTCAACCCTGACCCCGATGATGCAACAGTACATGTCAGTCAAAATGCAAAATCCGCATTCACTGATGTTTTATCGGATGGGTGATTTTTACGAGCTCTTTTTTGAAGATGCGCATAAGGCAGCAAAACTTTTAGGAATTACACTAACACATCGTGGTAAAGCCAATGGTGAGCCTATTCCTATGGCGGGTGTCCCGTACCATGCAGCTGAAGGCTATTTAGCCCGCCTTGTAAAAAAAGGTGAAACGGTGGTGATCTGCGAGCAAATTGGTGAGGTAACAGGTAAAGGTCCAGTTGAGCGCGGCATTGTTCGTATCATTACCCCGGGGACATTAACGGATGATGCACTAATTGCCTCTCATCAAAGTTCAAATTTAGTCGCGATCTGCTTACAACAAAATCAGATCGGGATTGCTTTACTAGACCTCAGTGCAGGTATTTTCAAAGTTCAGCAAATGGACTATCAGCTGGAACAATTAGCAATCGAACTTTCACGTTTAATGCCAAGCGAAATTTTGATTGATGAAGATCTTATTGATCCGAATATTGTCGAACAAATTAAACGTCAATTAGACTGCCCTGTCACTAAACGTCCAAACGTCGACTTCAATTTAAATAACGCACAAAAAACGCTGTGTGACCAATTTGCAGTTGCCACACTTTCAGGTTTTGGTATTGACCATTTACCTTTGGCGAAAGCTGCCGCAGCGGCTTTGATTCACTATGCAAAAGTGACTCAAAAAACTGCTTTACCACATATCCGCAGCATTCAACTCGAACAAAGTAGTGATTTTGTGGCGCTCGATCCCGTCACTCGTCGTAACTTAGAACTGATTGATCCTTTATTTGAACATGGTACTTCCCTGTTCCAACTAATCAATGATTGCCAAACTGCGATGGGTGGCCGTCTATTAAGTCGTACCTTAATGCAGCCTTTACGAGATACCGCTTTATTGGATGCACGTTTAGATGCATCACAAGCGATGCTGCAAGGCTATCATGAGTCTCCGATCCGCTTAGTTCTCAAAGAAATTGGTGATATTGAACGTGTGCTATCTCGTGTAGCTCTCGGTAGTGCTCGTCCACGAGACCTAGTTCAGTTACGTCAAACTTGTGCACAAATTCCCTATCTTCGACATGCACTTGAACCGATCATTCAGTCACACCAATCTAAGCTGATCGCTCAGTTAAATGATGAAATGGGTGATTTTCACGGCTTACATGAGCGTCTTATGTCTGCCATCGTAGAAAACCCGCCAGTGCTTTTACGTGATGGTAATGTGATTGCTGAGAGTTTCGACACTGAACTGGATGAACTGCGTAAAATTCGTGACCATGCAGGACAATTCCTCATCGATCTCGAAATCAAAGAGCGTGAACAAACCGGAATTTCAACCTTAAAAATTGGCTATAACCGTGTCAGTGGCTACTATATTGAACTAACACGCGCTCAAGCTGAGCAAGCACCTGATCATTATATTCGCCGCCAAACCCTTAAAAATGCGGAACGCTACATTACCCCTGAGCTGAAATCATTTGAAGATAAGGTGCTTTCGAGTGAGTCACGTGCATTAGCGCGCGAAAAAATGCTCTTTGAGCTATTACTTGATGAGTTACGTGCTGATATTGGCAACTTACAAATGATGAGCGCCGCTATAGCGCAAATTGATTTATTGGCCAATTTTGCCCATCAAGCGCGATTACGCAATTGGTCACGTCCTGAATATAGCCCTGAAGTTGGTATCAAAATCAAAGCCGGACGTCACCCAGTTGTGGAATCTCTGAGCAAATCAGCATTTACTCCAAATGATACCAGTTTGGACTTTAATCACCGCATGGCGATTATCACAGGGCCAAATATGGGCGGTAAATCGACCTTTATGCGCCAAACTGCCTTAATCAGCTTATTAGCCTACTGTGGTAGCTTTGTCCCTGCCCAATCTGCCGTATTAGGGCCGATCGACCGGATATTTACCCGTATTGGATCTGCCGACGACTTATCTACAGGCAAATCAACCTTCATGGTGGAAATGACTGAAACCTCTCAGATTCTTCATCATGCAACCAATCAATCACTGGTACTGATGGATGAAGTTGGGCGTGGTACGAGTACCTATGACGGCTTATCTTTGGCGTGGGCATGTGTACTCGATCTCACGCGTCGTATTAAATGTTTATGCCTATTTGCAACGCATTATTTTGAACTCACCGAGTTAGGCAAAGACGCTAATATCGATAACTATCATGTAACTGCTCGTGAGCTAAATGGCAACCTGATCTTACTGCATAAAGTCCAACAAGGCCCGGCGAGTCAAAGTCATGGTCTACAGGTGGCAAAGCTTGCGGGTATTCCCGCAGCAGTGATCAAAGAAGCGCAAAATCGACTTCGTATTTTAGAAACTCAGCAAAAACAGCAACTAAATACGGCTGTACAAACCGATCTATTCTCGGCACTCACAGAGCCCGAAGTCATTGAACGCGTGGTGGAAGTTGAAAAAACATCGCCCGTACTTGATGCCTTAGCAGATTTAGATGTAGATAACTTAAGTCCACGCGAAGCATTACAACAGCTTTACGCCTTAAAGGATTTACTTAAGATCTAAATTGAACAGAAGCGATAGATGAGATATGCAAAGAACACCTATGAAGGTGTTCTTTGCATTGACACCATTCAAGCGCGTAACTTAGTGAGTGTTTGCTATCTGCATATGCAGCTATTCAGCAATAAATTGATAAAATATTAATGTTGTAAAATGTTTCATGCTTAAAATACACATTAAAAATATTGTTCGATAAACAGATGTAATTTAATCAGTTTTTGAGTATGATTCTCATTCATTGTGAAATTTACATAAATTGTTCAGTTTTTAGTGATTTTAACAGCACTGCATATAATAATTATCAATAAAAGGAATTGTTAGTTACCCTATTTTTTGCCTAAAATACACCATTAGTTTATTAGAACCATATTTTTTAGGTAGCTGTCGCCATGACCTTTGTTGTCACTGAAAACTGTATTAAATGTAAATATCAAGACTGCGTAGAAGTTTGCCCTGTTGACTGTTTCTATGAAGGTCCAAACTTCCTTGTTATTAATCCAGATGAATGTATCGACTGTGCGCTATGTGAACCTGAGTGTCCAGCTAACGCGATTTTCTCTGAAGATGAGTTACCTGAAGGTCAAGAAGTATTTATCGAACTTAATACTGAACTTTCTCAAAAATGGCCGAACATCACTCAAATTGGTGATCAACCTGCCGACCGTGAAGAGTGGAACGGTAAAGCTGATAAATTACAATTTCTTGAAAAGTAATTTTACGCTTTCATGAAAAGATCAGCACATGCTGATCTTTTTTTATACTTAAAGCACACATTTCATTGCAAATTATTCAAATTTTCTCAATCAAATTGGATTAAAATAGAACGAGTTTATAAATAATTGATTTCTATAATGAAGCATTTACTCAAGGGATTATTGTCCGTTGCAATATTCCCTCTTGTTTTCATTGGTTGTACAACTACACCACAAAAACAAGGTCACACTATTACAACTCCCGACGGTAAACGTATTTACATACCTCAAGAAAAAGTGACGACCCTCAGACAAGCCCCGCCTAAGGTGGTGCCTTATGCATACAACTCATGGGTCGCGTCTGTTGATAATTTACGTCGCGTTCGAGACTATGAAGTCTTTTTAGAGAAAAATGGTGTAGGCAATATCATCCCTTCATTTGAGCTGATGCGTACTGCACGTGATTGGCAAAAATGTGGTCGGTCAGAATATATGGTGCCTAACCGTGAATTATGGCAAAACCAAATTGCGACCTTACGTGTCTTTAAATATTTAGTTGCTGCAAATATCTTAACGGACTTTGAAGTGACTTCGGTTTATCGTGATTTGCCTTTGAACCAATGTGCCGGTGGTGCAAGTTCATCTCGTCACCTATATAACTCGGCGATTGATTTCCGTATTGGACCTGCGTACCCGCAGCCCGAAGACTACAGTTATATTGAAAATACCAAGTTCCGTTTATGCCAATTTTGGTCACAACACGGGCAGAGTCTCAATATGGGATTAGGTTTATATGCCAGCGGACAAATTCATATTGATACTCAAGGCTACCGTACTTGGGGGCCTGATCACTCAAGTCGCTCATCAATGTGTAATTACTAAAACATTACATCGTCATATCAAGACCTCTTCGGAGGTCTTTTTTGTACATAAAATATTCAAATATAGAACAATAAATTGCGATGTTGGTGGAAAGGTTTAAAATGCTTGCATCAATCACGAGGTGCGACAACATGCAACAAATGTGGACAGACATTGATGCTTACATCGATTCACATTTAATTCCTGAAGATCCAATATTGACCCAAACACTTCAACATACGGATGAACGTGGCTTTCCTGATCATCTTGCTGTAGCGGCTAATCAAGGCATGCTGCTTCAAATGTTAATCCAAATGAACAAGTGTAAACGCGTTTTAGAACTTGGAACTTTTGCAGCCTATAGCACCATGTGGTTAGCACGTGCATTACCTGAAGATGGTTACATTCTGACCATTGAAGGTCGTGATACACATGCTGCCCTCGGTCAAGAAAATATTGATAATGCAAAGCTTGCACAAACGATAGAACTGAAATGTGGTCGTGCGGCAGATATTTTACGTGCCCTTCCTGAAGATACCGAACCTTTTGACTTTATTTTTGTCGATGCAGACAAACAGAGCTACCCTGAATATTTAGAATTAAGTTTAAATTTATCTCATTCAGGTACAGTGATAGTTTTAGACAATGTAATTCGTGCAGGTGAGATTCTAAATGCTGAAAACCACAAACCAAGCATTGAAGGTATCCGTGATATGTTCAAAGCCATGCAAAATCATCCGAAAATTTTATCTTGCACAGCACTTCAAACTGTTGGTTGCAAAGGTCATGACGGTTTTGCAATTGCAATCGTTAAATAATCTCAATCGAGGTGTTTTTTAAACACCTCGAATAAAGGTATAAAAAACAATCAATATAATATTTTATTTTAAAAACAATTACTTACAAATACTACACACAGAGTTATCCACAATTTTTGAGGATAACTCTGATTATTTTTAAATCAACAACTTATTATTTATTTACTCGTAATTGTCCGTCTATTAAATCAACTGTTCGTTTGCTCAACTTATTTTACAACCAACAATGGAACACTGGAATTTCTGAAAATACTGGTGGTGATACTGCCCAAGAAGAACTGATGGATTTTACTGTGGCTAAAAGCGCCAAGTACGATTAACTGAATACCATGCTCTTGTTGATAGTCCAGAATATTTTCCGAAACATCGCCATAACGGTATTCTGTCACCACATCGAGACCGGCATTGGTTAAATAATTTTTTGGATCATCCAAGATTTGTGGGTGATCTCCAACATAAACCAAATGACATTGTAAGAGTTTGAGTAGATCACTTTGTGCCACACGCTTCATTAACTCAACGCATTTAGGCGAATATTCATAGGCAAAAATAAAGCGAGTCGGTGGTTTAAACGTTGGTCCTACGGTCATAACTGTACAACTTGCACCACGAATAAAGTTTTCAACATTACTACCGAGCGGCTTATTGCGCTCTGCTGAACGTTCACCTACCCGACCAATTAAAACAATATCGTCATCTTGCAAAATATTAAAACTTTGCTCTAAGAAGTCACCCTTTTCCTGAATATGGGTGGTTTGAATCCCATGCTTATCTTGGATCATTTCAGAAATGTGTTTGAGCAAGTTATTACTATAATCTAACGCTAAATCACTTTGTTTTTGTTCTAACTCCGCGAGTTCTTTTAAGAGCATGGCATTACTTTCAAATCCAATCACGCCACTGATTTCACCTAAGTGATAACTTGCCGGATAGTAATCAAGTATTTGCAGTAAAACCAACTCACGGTGAGTTTGTTTAGCAACCCAAGCAGCAGCATCAGCTAGTGCATTAATGCATGGAGAAGAGTCGATACAGGCGATAACTCGTTTCATGATTAGCCCTCGTTTTATTATTGCTTGGCTATAAAATGTTGTTTGTTATTTTTAACTTATCACAACTCTGTTTCACTGTGCATGCATTTGTGTAAGCATAAAAAATATTTATGACGTATTTGGCGATTATTTATTCACGATATCGAATGAATTTTGCAGGATTTCCCGCAATGATTGCACGCGCTTCAACATTTTTCGTCACCATACTGTTCATGCCGACTACAGCCTGCTCAGCAATGTGAATACCATCCTTGATTCCAACATGCGCACCTAACCAAACATCATGCTCTATCTCAATCCCTTGTGAACGTACAGCTTGTTGATAGATCGGTTGATTGACATCCATTCCATGATCGAAAGCATATAGATGGCAATATGCCGCCATACGAACTTGATCATGAATTTTGATGCCCACTCGCCCACCATCTAAAATACAGTGATGATTGATCGCCACTTCATTGCCTATTTCTATTGGGCCATGCAAAGTGCAATCCGCCGCAATAAAGCTGTTATCTCCAATAACAATCTTACGTCCCGGTTCGGCAAAAATATGAGCCAATGGCGATATAAAACAGTTTTCACCAATTTCAACGGTTTCCATCGATTTGAGATAGTCTTGATATTCCTGTTGCCAAGCTTCAGCCCAACCACGATTTTTTGGTTTGAGTGACCAATATAACCAAGGCATATAATTCAGACGATGCTTATGTTGCTCTCGATATTTCAATAATGGATCTTGTTCATTCATCTTCAGCAGCCTCTACGATATACAGTTGTTCACGTCCGCGAGTTACATCTTGAATCTTTAACTGTAGCGGTTGGATTTGATGAATTTGCAATGCTGCAAGTACATTTACGCCCTGCGCTGTATAGTCTTCCTGAAATTCAATTTGCTGCTGATTGAGTTCATATTGGAAAATTGCCCATTCATTAAACTGACAACTAAATTGCACTTTTTTCTTCTCAATAAGTTCAATTTTTTCAGCTTGTAAAAGGCATTGACCTGCACAGCCACCATAGGCACGTACCAATCCCCCTGTCCCGAGCTTAATTCCGCCATACCAACGATTAACCAAGACCAACACGTTGGTTAGGTCATTCCCTTCTATGGTTGCTAGAATGGGCCGACCTGCTGTGCCTGAAGGCTCACCATCATCATTAAAACGTACGATATGTCCAATTTTCCATGCCCAACACTGATGTGTTGTTGAGATATCTTTATGGGCTTCGAGAAATTCTTTAACGGCTTGTTCATTTTCCACAGGAACTGCGATGGCTTGAAAACGACTTTTTTTAATGTCTTCTTCATATTCAAACTGTGCGGCGAGTGTAAATGGCATAACGTCTTTAGATCCTGTATCAAAGGATATTATAGCGTTTTTTGAAAGACTTACATCCACAAAAAAGCCTCCAATGCTGGAGGCTTGATTGGCACTGCGTTATTAACGTTCGCGAAGTGCTTCTTTTGCTTTATTGAATGGCTTGATTAAGTACTCAAGTACAGTTTTCGAGCCGGTACGGATATCAACTGTCGCCACCATACCCGGAGTGATACTAAAACTTTTACCTTCTTTATTGCTTAATTTATCACTATCTGTACGGATATAAACACGATAATAGAACTGATCTTGTTTCACTTCATCACGTAAAGTATCTGGTGAAATGACGGTCACTTTACCTTTTAGACCACCATAGATCGAATAGTCATATGCCGTAATTTTCACTAAGGCTTCTTGACCCGGACGAATAAAAGCAATATCTCGCGGTGAAATACGTGCTTCTACCAAAAGCTGTTCATCCAAAGGTACAATGGTCATCAATTTACCATTTTGCGGAATCACACCGCCCAATGTCATCACATCAATCTCTTTGACCACACCACGAACTGGAGATTTAAACACGGTACGGCTGAGTGTATCTGATTTGCCTTTCACCACTTGTTGCTGTGATTCAATATCAGTATTGGCTTTCGACAATTCTTCCCGTGATTTTACCAAATATTGGTTACGGACATCATTTAACTGATTTTGTAAGTCATTCGCTGAACGCTTTAAACGAAGTACTTCAACTTCACTTGCTGCCCCTTTAGCAACGAGCGGCTCAGTCATGGCCAATTCTTGTTGAACTAACACCAATGCCTGTTTTAAGCCGGCAACAGATTCTTCCAAGTTTGCACGACGTGAATGATATAAAGCTGTTTCTTCCTTCACTAAAGCTGGAATCTTTTGAACATCTTCAGGAAAGGTTAATGGTGTACCATTCACTTCTGCACGTAAACGTGCTGCTGTCGCACGTGATGCCACAAGTAAAGACTCGGTTTCACCAACATTTGATGCGAAGCGTGTTGGATCGAGTTGCGCAAGGACTTGACCTTGTTCAACAATTTGACCTTCCTTCACATTCAACTTGGTTAAAATACCTCCCTCAAGCGACTGAACAATTTGTTCTTTCGAAGATGGAATCACTTTACCTGTTCCTGTAGAGACTTCTTCTAATTTAAACAACCAAGCCCAAACTAAAAGGATTGCCAGACCAATCGTAATAATCCAAATGATTAAACTCGATTTCGGTAATGGTGGCTCTTTAAAGCTGACTTTGGTCGAGCGTTGTATTTCTTGTTTATTTTCACTCATGATTTAAGCCCCAGCTACTTTTTTCTGAGCATTCTGATTCAGAATTTGATCACGAGGCCCATCCATGACAATTTTACCTTCATTCACCACAATAATGCGGTCAACCAACTCAAGTACCGCACGGCGATGTGTTGCTACCACCATAGTTCGGTTTTGTAAATAACCTTTTAAATGATCGATCAATTGTTTCTCAGATACGTCATCAATCGCTGCTGTAGGTTCATCAAGCAATAGAATATTGGGTTGACGAATCAATAAGCGTGCAAGCAACAAAGCTTGGCGTTGACCGCCAGAGAAGCCTACACCACCTTCTAAAATGATATGGTCTAGCCCTTCTTTTTTCTCTTGAACAAAGTGAATTGCACCCGTAATTTTCAGTACTTCAATCAATTGTTCATCCGTAGCCAACGGAGCACCCAAGGTCAAGTTTTCACGAATCGTACCATAAAATAACTGTGCATTTTGGTTCAATAGCCCCATATCACGGCGTACATCTGCGGGGTCAATTAAAGACAGCTCAATCCCATCTAATTTAACTTTGCCTTGTACTGGCGTTTGCATACCCGATAACAATTGGAGTAGCGTCGACTTACCAGCACCGTTACGGCCCAAAATTGCGATTTTTTCTCCAGCCTTAATTTCCAGTTTTGGAATTAAAAGACTTGGACGTGGGTCATCTTCACCATACTTAAATGACACACCATTGAGTTCATAATGACCATTAATTGATGGTCGATGAATAAGGTGAGAATAATCCGGTTGATCGACAGGTTTCTTCATGAGTTCATCAAGACCTGCTTTCGCCACTTTAGCCTGTTGTAAACGACCTAATACCCCAGCCAGTGCAGAAATTGGTGCCAACATTCGTGAGGACAAAATCGAACAAGCCACCAAAGCACCTGTGGTCATTTCACCTTTCATCACAGCAAAACAGCCGACGAGTACAACGATTGCAAATGTTAGACCCTGAATTTTTTGTGTCCATGCCGACATTAAGCCCACGATTTTACGTTGACGCATACTGACATCAGCAGACACTTCATTCATGTGGTTCCATTGGTTTTGGAAGCGTGATTCAGCACGAAGTAATTTGATATCTTCCATGCCTTGCACAGATTCAACCAATAAGGCATTACGAATCGAAGACTCGCGCATACCCATTTGTGCAAGTTTAGCCAATGGTTTTTGCGCCAAAATCCCTGGAATAATCATCAAAGGAACCACCAACAGCATAACCCAAAATAGATTGCCGCCAATTAACCAGAAGATGAACAGAAACAAGAAGAAAAACGGTAAGTCGGCAATCGCAGTAACAGTCGTCGAGGTGACCATCTCACGCACGCCTTCTAATTCACGAATCTGTGAAATAAAAGTACCCGTTGATTTTGAGCGTTCGCTATTTTTAATTCTTAATGCATGACCAAACACACGATCAGATATTTTTAAATCGGCACGTTTACCAATAATATCCGACAAATAAATCCGTGAAACACGTAGTGCAAACTCAAATATCGCCGCAATTAACACCCCACCTGCAAGTACCCATAAGGTTGGCACAGATTGAGATGGAATGACACGGTCGTACACGTTCATCGAGAACAAAATGGTGGCAAGGGCCAAAATATTTGCCATTAATGAAGCAAACATAATGTCGATGTAGCGTTTCCAGTCTTTTAAAACGATCGACCAGAACCAATTTTTTTCAAACGGCTTGATGTATTCATCAACACGTGCATCGGGTACAGATGACTCTGGACGCAAAATATATATATTGCGAACGCCATGGCTCAATCGTTCAATAGAGAAGACTTGAGATAGGCCTTCATCACCGCTTAGTTGAACACTGGCATTACCGTCTACGTCGATGCGTTCTACCACACCCACTTCACCACCGATAAACTCAACCAATACAGGTAAGCGCCATGGATTGAGCAGATTTATGTCGTATTTGTTTTTACGAACACTTAATCCAATTTGGCGTGCCATAACTGCGACCAGTTCATCGGCATTTTTGTGTTGATCCCAATCCAACTGCAACCGTATACGTTCTTCAGAGGGTTCAATTCGATAATGCTTTGCAATATTCAGAACCGCTTGTAGCCACGGTTGATAATTTATTGTATTACTCATGGCTGAACTTCAAACCCCTGAATAGATATATTATTAAGTTCATAGATATTTCGTGAACGCCCTGTCACTTGAATGTACTGTGCAAGTGCTGAGTAGATATCATATTGCGATGTCACAATTTCTTGTGCGGCACTATGTATGGCTTGCTCTGCATTAAGTAGATCGACAACCGTTCGAGTTCCTAATTTATATTGTTCTTGATACAGCTCTTTGGTTCTTACCGTTGTTTCACGACGCTGCACCAATATCGACATTTGACGCTTTTTATTTTCGATTTGTTCTCGAATCATTCGGACTTGATCAATCACATCCAAATACACTGTATTTACTTGTGCTTTTGCTGCTTCTTCTGCATAGCTAGCGGCACGTGTTTGCGCTGCGATTGCCCCACCTTGGTAAAAATTACTGGTGGCTTCCAACATGATTGAACTATATAAACCATCATCTTCGTCATTATTTGGATTACGGCCATTCACCG
Source organism: Acinetobacter sp. CFCC 11171 (assembly GCF_003268405.1). Classification (NCBI taxonomy): domain Bacteria; kingdom Pseudomonadati; phylum Pseudomonadota; class Gammaproteobacteria; order Moraxellales; family Moraxellaceae; genus Acinetobacter; species Acinetobacter sp. CFCC 11171. Next base: position 158,366 of record NZ_LQXP01000001.1, read on the forward strand.
CCTGACTCAGACTGCCTTTGACATTAAGTGTTGGATATGCACTTAATTTTGACTGTTGCTTTTGCAATTTGGCAACTTCAACCCCAGCCTGCGCTTGCATCATGCTTGGAATCATCTTGAAGTCAGGATCATCATACAATGCGGCTGCAGTTAAGATCCGATCGGGTATCACCCAATTGATCTGACTTACATCAAAACCTAACAAGGTACGAAGTCGCTGTTGGTACTGTCGAAGTTGAGTTTCTTGCACAATTAAATTTGATTCTGCAGCTTCTAAATTTGACTTGGCTTGAATAGGGTCTGCTTGACTACTGATCCCTGCGGTTGCACGTAGATTAGCAATCTCAGCAATCCGACTCACACCGGCAATTTGCTGCTGCGCAATTTTAGCCACTTCTTGATATCGTTTAATGTTGATAATTGCATTTGCAACATCAAATGAAACTTCATCTAAATTTACAAGTACATTAGCCTGCTCTTGTAACATTTTTGCTTCTTCAATGCCTACTGCACTTTTGGTTTTACCAAAGTCATATAACATCTGCGTCGCATTTAAAGATACCAACTGACGTCCACGCTCGCCTTTAGTCAGATCTGCAGTGCTCAATCCACCTGAAATTTGGGGATAATATGCAGCATTCGCTAGGTCAATATTAGCGTTTTGCGATGCGACTGTAGCAATACTTTGCGTGATTTCTGGACGTCTTTGGACGGCGATATGTATCGCATCAATAAAACTTAGATTCTTCGCTACTGTGTTTGGATTATAGCTGCCTTGTTGCGTTCGACCATAAGCAACGGCTGGCATTTCTTGGACACGTGAGGTATCTAAATTATATTTACTGAGTTCTGTGATGTTAATTTTTTCGGCAGAAGGTTTCGGCTTATTAGGTAAAAAAATCTTATCTAATGTCTTTTGAATGGTGCTTTGTGCAGTGCCGGTATCTGCTGCATACACTGAACCAATGGAAAAGGGTAAAAATAATATACAAAAGAAATTGCACTTATTTTTACGCGGACGCCCAACTTCTGGACCATTCATCTTTCGTAATCGCATGATTTTTGCAGGTCGTATTTTTAGTTTAAAGTATACTGAATTCTTGTTAATTTTTTAGATTAATCGCTCAGTTTTTGTCATTTCAGACAATAACATAAACCCGCTGAAGGAAACTAGCACCATTCAACGGGAAATTTCTTATATTATTCAATTAAACGGTAAAATCATCACCAAGATAAACTTTACGTACCGTTTCATCTGCAAGGACTTCTTCTGGAGTACCTTCTGCAATCACTGAACCTTCGCTCACGATATAAGCATGCTCACAAATCGCAAGGGTTTCACGCACATTATGATCTGTAATTAATACGCCAATACCACGATCTTTCAATGTTCGGATAATGTCTTTAATATCACCCACTGAAATAGGATCGACCCCTGCAAAAGGTTCATCTAGCAACATAAATTTAGGGTCTGCCGCTAACGCACGCGCGATTTCCGCACGACGACGCTCACCACCCGACACACTCATACCAAGAGAATCTTTGATGTGTGTGATTTTAAAGTCGGCAAGCAATTCCGTTAAACGTTGCTGACGTTGTTGCTTATTTAGATCTTTACGGGTTTCTAAAATCGACATGATATTTTCAGAAATGGTTAATTTTCTAAAAATAGATGCTTCTTGAGGTAGATAACCAATACCTTTACGTGCGCGCTCATGCATTGCCAAGTCAGACAAATCAAGATCATCTAAATGAATCTCACCTTTATCCATACGCACTAGACCAACGACCATATAGAAACTTGTGGTTTTACCTGCACCATTTGGACCAAGTAAACCCACAATTTGACCACTTTGCATGCTAAAGGATACATCCTTTACCACCCAACGCTTACTGTAGTTTTTGGCTAAATGTTTAATACATAAAGTTTGAACTTGCGAGGTTTGCTCCATTAATCACGTGCTCCTGGGAAGGACTTAGTGCTTGACGGTGGAATCACGATTTGAACACGACCTGAAGAAGATCCAGATTTATTTGGTGTACCTTCAGCAACGATGTCACCTTTATTCATACTGTATTTCAGGCTATTACCACGAATACTTGCACCATCTTGTTGTAACAAAGCACCACCCGTCATGGTGATAATTCCAGTTTCAGCATTGTAGACGATTTTCTGAGCTTGGCCTTTTGCATAGCCTTTGGCAGGGTCAGTTTTTTGTTGGAAATGTGCTGGCCCACCCGTTGCTGTAATCGTACTGATCTCTTTTTTGCTGTTTAAGTTCGCAACGATTGAGTTTGCCTGAAGCTTCATCGAACCCTGTTCAATGATGACATTACCGGTATACGTCGTAATCCCGGTTTTTTCATTAAATGTTGCACGATCGGCAACCAATGAAATCGGTTGATTACGATCTGAAGGCAAAGCAAAAGCTGCAACTGAACATAACGCCAGTGAACCGAGTAGCGCTGTACGTTTTAGGAAAGTTTTTGCTGTTTTTCGATTAAAATTATGGTTCATACTTTCCTCGAATATTAAAAAATTCGTATTGACCGTCGTTTAAATTTGCTTTTAAACCTTGGCTGACAAATTCGGCTTGTGGTGAAATCACCGTTACAGTCTTGTCCGTTTCTATTTCACGCTTTTTTGGAAAAGCAGTTAGTTCCTCAGTACGAAACTCCATTTGCCCTTCACGCATCAATTTTGTTGCAACCACATTGTCACTCAGTACGATTTTTTGGTTATCATCCATACCATTGGCTTGTTTGGCAAAGAACGTGGCATCGACAGCACCATTTTGATAGGTCGATGCTTTCAGATTCACCAAATGAGAAGTTTGCTTTTGCAAATCCTGCTCAAGTCGATCGACTTGCGCACGAATATGCAATTTTCCCTGCTCATCAGTCTGCGTCAGATTAATGTTTTCAGCTGAGTAAGTCATACTTTTCGAAGAGTCCGCCTGAAGCTTATTACCCTTTCCACCGAAATAGTAAAAACCACCGCTTACTGTAGCAATGACCACAGCTGTCACGTATAAAACTTTAGTATCCATAAGCGGAGATTCAATCCAGTGACTGCATCAATTTATTAATAAGGTGCACTTGCATATTTTTCAAGTAGTTCCTGGTATACACCTTTAGAAACTAAAAGCATATCGCAGATTTCACGAACAGCACCACGTCCACCCATCGCCTGCGTAACAAGATCTGCACGGCGACGTACTTCTAAATGTCCATTTGGTACGGTCACTTTCATCCCCGCAATAGCGAAGGCTGAAAGATCGGGCCAGTCATCGCCCATATATAGGCAATCTGAAGGATCAATACCGAACTGTGCGCAGGCTTCAGTCAAGGCAACGCCTTTATCTTCACGACCTTGAAAGACCAAATCGACACCTAAGTCAGACATGCGTTTTTCAACAATATTACTTTTACGGCCAGTAATAATGATGACTTTGATACCCGCTTTTTGCACCAACTTCATGCCTAAGCCATCTCGAATATCAAAGGATTTGATTTCATCGCCACTATTGGTCAACGTTACAAATCCATCACTTAAAATTCCATCTACATCCAGTACCAGTGCTTCTATGTGACGCGCTTGTTCTAGCAATACATACGATGCCATTTTCTTAATTTACCCCAGCCTGAATCAAATCATGCATGCTGATAATCCCAATCACTTTATTGACATCATCAACAACTACAAATTGTGTAATTTTCTTTTCGTTCATACGTTCTAAAGCATGTACCGCGCGTTCTTCTTGTGAAATGGTCAAAGGATTTTTAATCATCACTTCTGAGACTTTCATATTCACATCAAAGCCTTGCTGTTTATCAATCAAACGACGTAAGTCACCGTCAGTAAAGATACCCAATAAGGTATCGTTTTCATCGACAATTGTGGTGAGACCCAAACGCTTATTTGAAATTTCGTACAAGACTTTATTCATAGGTGTCTCTGGCGACACTTTGGGTAAGTCTTCACCTGTATGCATGAGATGTTTTACATGCAATAACAAACGCTTACCCAATGCTCCCGCAGGATGAGAACGTGCAAAGTCATCTGATGTAAAACCACGTGCATCCAATAATGCAACTGCAAGGGCATCACCTAAGGCTAATGTTGCAGTGGTACTGGAGGTCGGCGCTAAACCCAAAGGACATGCTTCTTGAATATTACCCAAGGTCAATGCGACATCGGCATTTTGTGGCATTGGGCCTTTATTGTCACCACTCATGGTAATAAGAGGAATGCCCAAATGTTTGATCAATGGCATCAGCATCATAATTTCATCACTCTTACCTGAGTTTGAAATTGCAATGAGCACATCACCTTTAACTAACATGCCCAAATCACCATGTCCAGCTTCACCTGGATGCATGAAGAAAGATGGCGTACCTGTCGAGGCAAACGTAGCGGCCATTTTACGACCGATATGCCCCGATTTGCCCATACCAGTAATCACTAAACGCCCTTTGCACTGTAAAATGATTTCGCAGGCTTGGCTAAAACGATCATCTATTTGCGTCGTTAATACTTGTAAAGCATGCTCTTCAATACGCAAAGTTTCTAATGCGACTTTCTGAAAATCGACTTGATTCGGCATATTTGGTGGATTCAAAGTTGTTATACCTTAAGCCGTGAGAGGTGCGCTCTCACTTTCAAAATAAAAAATTTTCACAATTTTATCATATCTATGCAAATAGCACGTTTCCAAATGTATAAGAATTCATGAATTATGCAGAAAAGATGCATTTCTTCATTTTTATCTTCCGGACAGATAAATTGAATTCAGCACTCGAATGAGATTCAGACCGAATCCAATTAACCTTCTACGCTATTTTTAGCAACGCAAAGACATCAAGCATTAAAAAATATCTGCTTTTTTGGGTTTTAACTTTATGAATAAAAATGCTTAGGTTAAGATGAGCCATCTTTTGGTAGAAACAATTTGAAGACCTATGCAACCTTTTGTTCTATATAACTCAGAGCAACGTAAAAAAGTAGAATTCGTACCTCGTAAAGAAGGACATATCGACATGTATGTCTGTGGAATGACCGTGTATGACTACTGTCATATTGGTCATGCTCGAGTTATGGTTGCATTCGACTACATTATCCGTTTCCTGCGCAGTCAGGGCTGGAACGTTAAATACGTTCGCAACATTACCGATATTGACGACAAAATCATTGCCCGTGCCAATGAAAATGGCGAAAGCATTACTGCATTAACCGATCGCTTTATCAAGGCCATGAACGAAGATGCTGCCAATTTAGGTTGTGCAGCACCTGATGAAGCACCACGTGCAACAGACTATATCGATCAAATGCAGAATATGATTGGTAACTTGGTTAACAAAGGTACAGCATATCCATCTGCAAATGGCGATGTTTATTTTGAAGTTGAAAAGTTTGCCAAATATGGTCGTCTTTCGGGTCGTAAACTTGACGATATGCAGGCTGGTGCTTCTGAACGCGTTGATGTAGAAGTAGAAAAGAAACATCCTTTTGACTTCGTGCTTTGGAAACATGCCAAAGAAAATGAACCTTTTTGGGCTTCACCTTGGGGTAATGGCCGTCCGGGCTGGCATATTGAATGTTCAGCGATGTCGACCTGCTGCTTAGGCAACCATTTTGATATTCATGGTGGCGGTTCAGACTTAACTTTCCCGCATCATGAAAATGAAATTGCGCAATCTGAGGCATCTACTGGCGAACCGTATGTTAATTACTGGATGCATGTCGGCTTTATTAATGTCGATGGCGAAAAAATGTCGAAGTCTTTAGGTAACTTCTTCACTATTCGTGATGTGATGGATAAATTCCACCCTGAAGTGATTCGCTTCTTTATTGTGTCATCACATTACCGTAGCCCAGTAAACTTCTCTGACACTGCTTTAAAAGAAGCGAAAAATACCCTTTCCCGTTTCTATCATTCATTTAAAGCTTATCAGCAAGTCTATGGTGAAAAAACCGTAGAAACTTTGGATGATGCTTTAGTTGAGCGCTTTAATGTCGCTATGCGTGATGATTTCAACACGGCAGAAGCAATTGCGGTATTGTTTGAAGTCAACAAAGAATTGAACCGTGCCGTAAAAGATGAAAATGCTGAACAAGCGGCTGTGTATTATTCGACATTGCGTCACTTGACCAATATTTTAGGTTTGGTTCAGCACAATGTTGATGAATTTTTAAAATCAGATATTGGTCAAGAAGCACTAGGTCTCTCTGAAGAGCAAATTGAAGATTTAATTCAACAACGTAAAGATGCGAAAAAAGCCAAAGAATTTGCCAAAGCAGATGACATTCGTCAATCTTTGTTAGATCAAGGGATTGTTCTTGAAGATACTCGTCAAGGCACTATTTGGCGCCGTGCTGATTAATTAAGCAAACAGAAGCATAGAGAGTTGACAGTTGTGTGAAATTCTCTATAATTCACCTCATTGCGGGAATAGCTCAGTTGGTAGAGCATAACCTTGCCAAGGTTGGGGTCGGGAGTTCGAGTCTCCTTTCCCGCTCCAGAATACGAAAAAACCCTCATCGAAAGATGAGGGTTTTTTTATGTCTAAATTTTTCTTCAACGGCTTGTTTTTAGATTTATTTACTCATGTTATGCACATAAAAGTAATTTCGCATTTAGGGATTGAATAAAGAGATTAGCCTTCGGCTGGAGGTACTCTTACGAAACGTTGTTTTTCATTCGGCAAAATGAGATGCGAAGCTTCGCAAGGAAACCATCTTGCGGTGCAATGCACCTCACCAACAAAACTCGTTCACTACCGTCAAATTATTCAACGTATCGCAAAAACATTTTTGATTAGAAGTCGTCCTGTCTCAAACAATTGCGCGTGACATTACCGCGTATCTTTATTATTTGAAGCAAAGTACGCTTCTGATGTTACTGCGTCACCTCAGTTATTTATTATATTGTAGCGACGTTAATAGGCCTTAATTTTCCCCAACGAATAAGGCTTCCCCTATTGCCACACGACCTTTCACCTACCTGTTAAAAAATAATCTGATGAAATGCTCATCTCGCCAATTTTCCTCAATTTTTCTCCATAATTTTCCGTTATTCTTTGCCAAAATTACATTTGGACAACCAAATAATGCACGGCGCGTACACCACACTCAAACTGACCAGCTTAAGTTACGCATTACTTACAATATCAACATCAATTTGGGCCGCAGATACTGTTCAAAATCCGCAAGAATCTGCAGCAGTTCAGCAAATGGAAGCTTTAACATTTGAAGTTCCAACAGCAAGCACTAAGCCCAAAGACCCAGATATCAGTGCTGTAGCAAAAACTATTATAAGCCGTGATGAAATGTTGAAATTTGGCGATCAGTCCATCAATGATGCGCTGCGTCGTGCTGCAGGATTTCAACTCCCCGGTGCTGGCGGTGGTCCACGTGGTGGTGCAGGTGCTGGCGGCATGCGTTTCCGTGGTGGTGCACCCGTTTTCTTAATCAATGGTGAACCTGTACAAGGTGGTCCTCGTGGTGGCATGTCAGTTGTTGATAGCATTACGCCCGAAATGATCGAACGCCTTGAAATCACCAAACAACCGAGCGTCGCTCAAGGCTCTGTTGCTTCATCTGCAGTCATCAATATTATTTAAAAAGAACCATTGAATGGCACGCGCTTAAGTGGATCTGTACGTGCTGGTTATGGCCTAACCAAATCAAATACACGTGAAGAAGAACGCACCAATTTAAACTTTCAAATGGATGGTCGTTCAGACCCTTGGATCTATAGTTTATCTGGGAGCCGAATGTGGAATGATTCAGATACGCTCACCCGTACACAAGATGCAACAGGAACGAAAACCCAGAAACGCATCACCAATCGTACGTCGCAAATGCTCACCCCACGTGTTGAATATCAACTTGATGATCAACAAAAACTGGTCGCTGAAATGTTTTATCGCAACAATGAAAGCGAAGGCACAAGTGGCTCCCAAGTCCAAAAAGATAAAAATGACAGTATTCGACTCAACATACGATATGAGCGTAAAGACCAAGGTAATTCCGACAAAATTCGCTTATCAATTGAGCAGCAAAATGAAACAGAATTAACAGAGTATAGAGATTCCCAATCATATATTGATGAAAAAATTAATGAATATGGTTTAGGCTACGACGGTGTCCGAAAGTTCGATTCAAAACGCCAAATAAAATTTGGTACCGACCTACGAAGCAATGAACTTGAAAGCAATATTGCAGAGACCTTAGATGAACAATTGTATGCTGCTTATGTTGAAGGAAGTTGGAAATATACGCCGCGCCAAACCTTAACTTTAGGTGTACGCCAAGAGTGGATTGATCGTTCAGGTTTAGTGGATTATCAAGATCAGCATTTAAGTCCTGTATTAGCACACCGTTTTGACTTTAATGACCAATGGTCACTTCAAACCAATTTGAGTCAGGCTTTTAAAAACCCACGTAGCAATCAATTAATGCCGACGGTTTCAGTTTCTACAGAAAGCGATGCAGGGACACTAAACAACCCTGATCGTGGTGGTAATCCTGACCTAAGACCTGAAACTATTAATGCTTACGAAACAACCTTAGGCTATAACACCCCTGCTGGCGGTGTAAATATCACTGCCTATTATCGAGAAATTAATGACTATATCGAAAAATCGATCCTGTCAGAAAATGCTACAGGCGGTCGTTGTGAAACAGGAAATACCGATTGCCGTTTTGTCGAACGTCCTTATAACCAAGACAGTGCAACCACCTATGGTGTGGAAATTTCTGGACGCTATGCACTGAAGCAAAAGGAGAATGACCATTCATTTATGTTGAATGCTCAACTTTCAACTGTACGTGCAAAAATTGAAGAAACTGACGGCTCTGACCGTTTGGCAAGTGATGTTGCACCTTATACCGCAAGTGCTGGTTTATCTTATAACTATCAACCGTGGCGTATTGCAACAAGTGTGAACCTCAATTATACCCCTGAATATACACGTGCGCTGAGTAACGAACCGTACAATCGCACCAGCAATGAACGTGTCAACATGGATGTGAGTTTTACTAAACGCTTTGATCAAAATTGGTCTGCATCGGTCAATGCACGTAATATTCTCAGCTCAGATTATAAAGAAGTGTTAAAAGAACAAAGTTCTGGCGCGCTATACCAATCTCGTATTAATGAAGCCATTCCAAGCTTTATGTTTACCTTAGAAAAGAAATTCTAAACCGTTTCTAAGGGACTGCTAAGAAATTCAAAATAAAAAACCGATACGAGCAACGTATCGGTTTTTTTTATGCGTACACGACCGCAAACTAGCGCTCAATTGCCTTCAACATTTTCGCAATTTTTAGGGTATGTTCCTTCTGCCCTTTTTTCTCTAAGACCTTTTGCTCAACCCACCATAAATATTCAAAAATTTCTGATTCACTTGAATCCTCTTGAATTAATTTAAAAATATTGGGCAAATAATCATCATATTCATCACGTAAAGCAGGAATACGGCGAATCCCTAACGGGTCCCATTCCTTCAATAAAATTTTATGTATCGCATGCAAGAGACTGGCATCTCGATTATGTTTTGACTGCATACAAGTTCCCTGGCTTATATTTTTTTACTTTTAAAATCAGTTATCTAATTATGTGATGATATTAAAAGAAAAATGAACTGTTGTTTGTCGAAGATTTCATCATACGCATCTCTAAACGCTTTTCCATTGGTTTTTCATCTTTTTTTTATACTAAACCAAAGCTTTATCAAAATTTCATGCACTTTTTCTCATAAATTTTACCAATAAAGCCTTTCGGGAATCCCCTAATTCACAATACAAAGGTTTTAAATGCTAAGTTCAACGATCGAACCTAATCATTCAAAGAAAAAAAAATATGCTTCAGCCAACTTCTATATTTATCTCTTTTCGCAATTGTGAAAATTTACAGTTTTCCTTTTTAATCTCCGACAATTCAAGCTACATTCTATTTTGAAATTTTAATCCTGAAAAATCCCTATGAGTACTGCATTAAACGAAACCATTTACGTCATTCAACACCTTGCATTTGAAGATTTGGGTTCATTGGAAGATGTATTTTATCAACTGGGTTATCGGGTGAGATACTTCGAAGCTGGTATCGATGACCTCAGTAAAGCTATGCAACATACAGGGCTTACCATCATTTTGGGCGGCCCGATCGGAGTTTATGAAACTAATGACTACCCTTTCCTACAAAAAGAAATAGACTTACTTAAAGTACGTTTAGAGAGTAATTTACCGACTTTAGGCATTTGCTTAGGTGCTCAGCTAATTGCGCATGCATTGGGAGCTAAAGTTTATGCAGGTCATAGCAAAGAAATCGGTTGGAGCAACTTAGAACTTGATGATATTACTCACAATATATTAGCGCCATTAGATCAAGTGCCTGTACTGCATTGGCATGGTGATACCTTTGATTTACCTGTAAATGCACAGTTACTCGCCAGCTCAGCAATTTATCCAAATCAAGCGTTTAGCTATGGGCCCAATATTCTAGCTCTACAGTTTCATATTGAAGCAGAAACACAGGCCATGGAAAAATGGCTAATTGGGCATACATGTGAACTGCATAAAGCACAAATTAACATCCCAAATTTACGCATGGAAAGCCAACAACATGCACCTCATTTAGAACGTGTTGCTCCCCTTATTTTGCAACAATTCTTACAACAGCTTGAGCTTTAAAACAGCTATTAATTTAAAGCTAAATGGCTTATAACGGTTGCACTTCAAAACGTATAAGCCATTAGAATGACTCCCTTACTCAGCATTGCGCTCATCCACTTTTTTGCTCTCATCAGCCCAGGCCCAGACTTCTTTTTTGTCACTCAAAGTGCTATTCGACAATCCAGATCACATGCATTATTTGCCGCATTAGGTATATCACTTAGTATTTTAGTTTGGTCAATTTGTGCAATAAGTGGCTTACATTTTCTATTTCAAAAAATGGCTTGGTTACAACAATGCCTCATGATTTTGGGTGGCTTATATCTTTTATATTTAGGCTCTCAGTTATTAAAATCTGCATGGAGTAAAGACCTCGGCACAATAACGAAACCAACCGAGCAAGCTGTACAGAAAAAATCGCCTTTGACGCTGTTATTCCAAGGTTTCTTGACCAATATGGCCAATCCTAAAGCATTAGTTTATTTCACTAGTGTATTTTCCATTGGGATCAGTGCAAAGGTCAGCATTTTTGATCAAAGCTCTTTATTGGCTTTAGTCTTTATTGAAAGTTTGATTTGGTTTGCATTGGTTGCGGTCTTATTCTCAGCACCTAAAATGACCCATTACTATCAAAAATTTAGTAAAAAAATTGACGCCATTACCGGTGGAATTTTCATCAGTTTTGGCTGCCTATTGCTGCTCAATCGCGATTGACCACTCATCAAATACTCATCTACGAGACATAAAAAAGCACCCAAATGGGTGCTTTCCTAACTTAACTGAGGAAGCTAAATCTTATTTCGCTGCTGCCTTTGCTGTAGACACAGCCGCTTCAGTCGTAATATTTACCGTAATTTTGTCGCCTACATTTGGTACATATGCACCGACACCAAATGCTGAACGATCAAAAGAAGTCGTTGCATTGAAACCAATCGTTTCCGCCTTAGTCATTGGGTGAACGGCTTGCTTGTTCAATACAGCATCCAATACCACTGGTTTAGTCACATTTTTAACTGTTAAATCACCCGTGATTTTGTATTTAGTTTTGCTGATCGCTTGAACTTTTGTGCTTTTAAACGTGATATTTGGATATTTTTCAGCATCAAAGAAATCTGCTGTTTTTAAATGATCATCTAATGCTTTGACATTGGTATTTAAGCTTGATAATGGAATCGTCACATTCACAGACGAATTTGCAGGTTTTGCATTATCGACATTAATTGTCCCTTGAATGTCACTAAAGTTTGCAGAAGGTGTTGAGAAACCAAAATGATTCCACGTAAATACTGTTGCTGTATGAGTAGGATCAATTTGATAGGCAACAGGTTTTGCCATAGAAATTGTTGTAACTGATGCTACCGCCAAACCGATTGTTAATGCTTTAAAGTTCATGTTTTTATCTCACTTTCGAATACCATTAAGTCTATAGATTTTTAGCCGTATTACAGCTTTAAAGATAAAACGTTTTGTTGCATGTTTAGAACGATAGTTTTGTAAAATCTGTAGCAGCATCTACAACCACTCTCAATTATTAAATTTCCCATATATTTCAAATAATCAATAATTTAATTGATCCATGAGTTATTTATCCTAAATTTAGGAAACATCAACCTATCAGAGTCGTAGGTTTTCTAAACAAATCCACTTAAGATTTTTAGACATCATAACAATCTGAGTACCCAAAAATGACAGAACAATCGCTGGCTATTGAAAAAGCCTTAAATACTAAAACGCCCAAAGATGTCGTTTTGGCATTTCTTATGAATACTTCAAAAGAACTCGTCGAAAATGCAACTCAGCTGCTGGTTGCAGAAGACGCGGCATATGTTTCCTTAAACTTCAGCAACCCAGAACTTAAACAAATTGAGCCGTGGGCTGGGTCTGGCACAGGCAGAGACATTTATATTTATACCTTTGCCAACGTCGGGACCTACTGGAATATCGACGACTTTCAAATAACGGATATGATCGCTGAAGATGAAACCGTAGCTGTATTTGGTCAATTCACCTACACCTCAGTCTATGCAAAAAATACTTTCACCTCGCCTTTTTCAATTAAAGCCAAAGTTCAAAACGGTTTAATCAGCTTTTTCCAATTTATGGAAGATACCTACGCCTCAGCATCATCATTCCGCGTAGGTGGAGAATGGATCATTCAGCAAGATGCTGACTCAGCTAAAAACTTTAAAGTTTCAGCTTAATACTTAGATGCGCAAAAGCTGCTGTTGATTTGGAATAGCTTTTTACATTGAGTTAATGACAGCGGTATTGGATAAATCCGGTTTTTCTCGCGATTTGATCATACAGCTTTTGCGCAGTTTCATTGTCCTGATGCGTAAGCCAATACACACGGTCACACTGCCGCTGATCACAATATTCTTTCACTTTCGCGATCAGCGCCTTGCCAATACCCTGCCCGCGATATTCTTCAAGCGTATATAAATCTTGCAAATAGGCATAAGGCTGCAATGTCCAGCAGCTCTCATGTTCAATGACATGCACGATCCCAACCACTTGATGTTCAATTACGGCTGCAAAGCCATACATATGTTCGCACTCAGCAGCATGTAACCTTTGCCATGTTCGCTCGGTCACTGCATCCGCCACCTGACTTTTATAAAATTCTAAATACAGCTCCCAGAGCGGCTGCCATTGGCTTTTTGAAATTTCAGTTAAATTTTTAATTTGTATTTGCACGTTCAATGTCTTTTTTAAATGATCACTGGATTTTTATAACTGAAATAAAGCTTTTTGTGTTGAAAACACTGTATTTTATGCGCTCTTTTTAAACATGATGAGTCTTGAAAGAACGTTTTCTTATCTGTTTTATAAATACGATAGGCAAATAAAAAGCCCGAAGATTCGGACTTTTTAACTATTCAGCTTATAGCTTTTCAACCAAGATCCGATCTACCTGCTTTAAACCTGTATGCTTTTCATGGTTCTTACGGCGAATCTTAATCACTTTGTCTTCTTGCAAGTCTTGCAACATCAACTCTACCGCAACCATTGCTTCAAGCTCTAAGTCTGTGCCAATCCATTTCTGTTCACCAGCATCCATCAGTACAATTTCATCATTTATCTGATCGTAAAGGCTCATCGTTTCCTCACTTGGGGCAACATTGCACCCGTGGCTGAATACTGCATGAATGAATTAATTTTAAACCAATGCTTTAATTCATTCGTTACAAATCGTTATTTCACAATTAAAAAAATATATTTAATCTCTGCAATAAAAAACGCCCCTTCTCTGGGGCGTCTTTTTTACTATTAATCTTTATAGATTAAGCGGTAATTTCTTTCACAGCAGCAACAACAGCATCAACAGTAATACCGAAGTGTTGGTACAAGTCTTTTGCTGGAGCAGATTCACCGTAAGTCGTCATACCGATTACACGGCCATCAAGACCTACAAATTTCCACCAGTAGTCTACATGCGCAGCTTCAACAGCAACACGCGCACGGACCGCAGCAGGAAGAACCGCTTCACGGTAAGCAGCGTCTTGTTTTACGAATTCTTCAGCACATGGCATAGAAACGACACGTACACCTTCAAGCTGTGCATAAGCATCCATTGCCAATGAAACTTCTGAACCAGTCGCAATGATGATTGCTTTCAATTCGCCTTTTTCTTTTGCAAGAACATAACCGCCTTTCGCAACGTCAGCAATTTGGTCTGCTGTACGAGTTTGGAATGGCAAGTTTTGACGAGAGAAGATTAACGCTGTAGGGCCTTCTGAACGAAGTAGCGCAGATTTCCAAGAAATAGACGCTTCTACAGTGTCACATGGACGCCAAGTATTTAGGTTTGGTGTACCACGTAAAGATGCAATTTGCTCTACAGGTTGGTGTGTAGGACCATCTTCACCTAGACCAATTGAGTCATGGGTATACACATGAATTACACGCTGTTTCATCAATGCAGACATACGTACTGCATTACGCGCATATTCCATAAACATCAGGAATGTTGCTACATAAGGAACGAAACCGCCATGAAGTGCAACACCGTTAGCAATCGCAGTCATACCGAATTCACGTACGCCGTAATGAACGTAGTTACCCGCTGGGTTAGATTCAACGCCTTCTGCGCCTTTCCATAAAGTCAGGTTAGAGCCTGCAAGGTCAGCAGAACCACCTAGAATTTCTGGAAGTTGCGGTGCAAATGCTTGAATGGCATTTTGGCTAGCTTTACGAGTAGCGATTGTTTCAGCTTTAGCATTTACTTCAGCAATATAAGCATCCGCTTTTGCTGCGAAGTCAGCAGGAAGATCACCAGAAAGACGACGTTTTAGTTCAGCTGCTTCTACTGGATATTTAGCAGCATAAGCAGCAAATGTGTCGTTCCAAGCAGATTCAGAAGCAGTACCTTTGGCTTTTGCATCCCAAGCTGCATAAACATCAGCAGGAATTTCAAATGGACCTTCTGCCCAGCCCAAAGCTTCACGAGTTAAAGCGATTTCATCATTACCAAGCGGCGCACCGTGGCAATCTTCTTTACCTTGTTTGTTTGGTGAACCTAAACCAATAATGGTTTTACAGATAATTAAGGTTGGTTTCGCAGTTTCAGCTTTTGCTTCAACAGTTGCCGCACGGATTGCATCTGCATCATGACCGTCAACTTTCAGTACTTGCCAACCGTATGCCAAGAAACGCTGTTCTGTGTCGTCAGAGAACCAGCCTTCTACTTCACCGTCAATCGAGATGCCGTTGTCATCGTAGTAAACAACTAATTTACCTAGACCCAAAGTACCAGCCAATGAACATGCTTCGTGAGAAACACCTTCCATTAAACAGCCATCACCTAAGAAACAGTAAGTGTTGTGATCTACAACTGTGATGTCTTCTTTGTTGAATTGAGCCGCTAAAGTTTTTTCAGCAAGTGCAAAACCTACAGCGTTTGCAATACCTTGACCCAATGGACCTGTGGTTGTTTCGATACCCGGTGCATAGCCCAATTCTGGGTGACCTGGCGTTTTAGAATGCAATTGACGGAAAGATTTTAAATCTTCAATAGACAGGTCATAACCTGTTAAGTGCAATAACGCATATTGCAACATAGAGCCATGGCCGTTTGACAATACGAAACGGTCACGGTTTGCCCATTGTGGGTTTGCAGGGTTGTGGTTGAGGAATTCACGCCATACCACATCAGCAATATCTGCCATCCCCATTGGAGCACCTGGATGTCCTGAATTTGCTTTTTGCACAGCATCCATTGCCAATACACGAATTGCGTTTGCAATACGACGTTCGTTAAGCGGGGTTGTCATAGGTCAGAGTCCAAACAAATGGTTTAAAAGAGTAAGATGAATAAGAATTCAAAGATGCGCATATTGTCTTAAAAAAAGCGGAATGGGTAAAGCCTCAGGGGGCAAATTTTCGCTAATTATTCCTGCACCACCTGTATTTTGGGCGCTTATTGCACAATTTCAAGCCTATGCATGTCGTTTATTTTGTATACAGTGACGCTTTTATATGGCGAATCAATGACAGCGCAATGCATATTTAGAGTTTAGTGGCGAAAGCAAACGCTTCGTAATTGATAAAAGTCCAATACATCGAATGGAAATTGTGAATATAAATAGCAGCCAAAGACGATCCAGATAAATGACCATTAGAAATATGAAATATATTCAATAAAGAAACCTATGAATGTTTGTGAAACTCTAAGAGCATACTCATCCCTGTGAAATCAGCACTGATCCAATATACTCACGGTTTCACATTCAATATTTATATACCACGACATGTAGCAGGTAAGTTTCGCTGCGAAATATCATCCGATTGACAATTCCAAGCACCATTTAAACCATCTGGAATATTAAAATAAATCTGCTTTGAGCGAAGAGCAAAATTGACATCTGTTGATTTAAACGTAAAAACCACTGAACACGTTCCTGCCACATCAGTAATTTCACTACTTGCAATAAACTTGGTACTGATACTTTCATTCAGCGCTGTATTCAAATCTACACAGCTTTGTTCCTCTGAATAATTTTCAATTAGTTTCAATTTATAGGATGAAATCATTGTTAAAACTTCAGCCACTTGCGCTCGAGCGACATAACCATTGTAAGATACAGTAGCAATTGCAGCCAAAATGCCGATAATTGCCACTACCATCATGATTTCAATGAGTGTAAAACCAGACTGTTTCATTACGTTTCCCCATTCAACGTAATGACAACTAGGCAATTTGCGTACCAAGTCTCAAAAGCCCGCATTTATTGTGTTTTATTTTTCAAATTAAACGAATAATTGTCGTTTACAGTCATATTCTGGCAGTTCATGACATTCATTATTGATAAATCTCAGGATATTGATTTGATTTTTCTTATAATTGATTCACTTAAAATGCCACTTTAGCCATTTTAACGCCTAATCACATTGTTGCTTGTGCCAAAACAAAATATCTCAGTTTTATCTCATCATAAAAAATTAAATTGAGAAATCCATTGCTCATATCAATTTTTTAGATGCCTATATCAATTAAAAAGTCATTGAAATGAATTAATTTCATCCAATTTGGTCATGTTAAGCTAGTCCTAAACGCTTTCTCGATGTAACATATTGCGTCTTTAAATTTAACTGTGATAGGACTTATGCGCGAGTACGCTGTATTTACCTCGGAATCTGTAAGCGAAGGCCATCCGGATAAAATGGCTGACCAAATCAGTGATGCTATTTTGGATGCAATCTTAAAAGAAGACCCATATGCACGGGTTGCTTGTGAAACGCTTGTAAAAACGGGTGCGGTTGTACTTGCCGGTGAAATCACAACAACTGCAAATGTTGACTTTGAAGCGATTGTTCGTAATACCGTAAATGGTATCGGATATCATCATTCAGATCTTGGCTTTGATGGTTCAACTTGTGCCGTGATCAACATGATCGGTAAACAATCACCTGAAATTGCTCAAGGTGTAGACCGTCAAAAACCTGAAGATCAAGGTGCAGGCGACCAAGGTTTAATGTTTGGATATGCAAGCCGTGAAACTGATGTGCTTATGCCAGCACCGATTTCATATGCACATCGCTTAATGGAAAAACAAGCTGAACTACGTAAACAAGGCAAACTTGCTTGGTTACGTCCTGATGCAAAAAGCCAAGTAACATTTGCTTATGAAAATGGTATGCCAGTTCGCTTAGACGCAGTTGTACTTTCAACTCAGCACGATCCAAAAATTACCCAAGCTCAATTAAAAGAAGCGGTAATTGAAGAGATCGTGAAAAAAGTGATTCCTGCTGAAATGTTCCATGCAGACACTAAATTCCACATCAACCCAACAGGTATGTTCGTCATTGGCGGCCCTGTAGGTGACTGTGGTTTAACAGGCCGTAAAATCATTGTAGATACTTACGGTGGTATGGCTCGTCACGGTGGTGGTGCGTTCTCTGGTAAAGATCCATCAAAAGTGGACCGTTCTGCTGCTTATGCAGGCCGTTATGTTGCTAAAAACATTGTGGCTGCTGGTCTAGCTGACAAATGTGAAATTCAAGTGTCTTATGCGATTGGTGTTGCAGAACCAACATCTATCTCGATCAACACATTCAATACTGCAAAAGTATCTGAAGATTTGATTATTGCACTTGTACGTGAACACTTTGACTTACGTCCATACGGTATTACTCGTATGTTGAACTTAATCCAACCGATGTACCAACAAACTGCTGCGTATGGTCACTTCGGTCGTGAAGGTTCTGATACCGCATTTACATGGGAAAAAACTGACAAAGTGGAAGCGCTTAAAGCATCTGCTGGTCTTTAATCTTAATAGATTAATTTCCCAAAAAAGCCTGCATTGATTGCAGGCTTTTTTATGGCCCGTATGTCCATAACTAAAACATCTAGGATAAAAATAACGAGTGTAAAAAATATTGACTAAAATTTACGCCTAGCTTATTCATAAAACACCAAAATAATTTAAGAACAACATCATGCCCTTTCCATTAGACTTAAAATTTATTACTGCAACTGAAGAACAATTAGGATTTAAGTTTCCAGAAAAATATAAAGCCAAAATGCAAATTGAAAATGGTGGCGAATTCGGCATTAGCTTTTCTAGTGCGGATGAATTTAAAGATGGTGATGACATCGAAGCTTGGTGGCTTTTTCCCTTCCAAGACACCAGCGATGTGAAAAGATTAAAACGTACAACGAATCATCTAGCTGCAGAACATCAAACTATAAGTGAAATTGAAGACTTCCCTGAAAACAGCATTGCTATTGCGCATAACGGCGATGGCGATTATTTATTGCTGCATACGATAGACGATACACAATTGGGGGAAGAAATATATTTATGGCGCCATGATGACAGTGAATTTATCTATCTACTTGTGACTTCAATTGAAGAATTATTTAGTCAAAACCCTTAACGTTATAAACAGATATAAAGCCTTTTAAACTACAAAATAAGCTGGATAAAATTACACTAAATCAACAATTTTTGATCGATTTTTGAATATTTTTTCAGCTAATATAAATTCAGCCCATGCTACGGGCATAACAAAAAAAGGAAAGATCAAAATGAATAAATTACTTGTTGCTTTAGGTTTGGCTGCAACTGTTGCACTTGTTGGCTGTAATAAAGACAAAGCGCCAGAAACAGGTGCAACAACTGGTGAACACCTAGAAAACGCTGCTGATCAAGCAGGCCATGACATCGCTGATGCAACTTCAGATGCGGCAACTGCGACAGCGACTGCTGTTGATAATGCTGCAACTGCAACTGCGACAGCAGCCGAAAATGCTGCAGAAAATGCTGAAGCTGCTGCACACAATGCCAAAGAAGCAGCTAAAGACGCAACTGCTGCAACAGCAGGTGCTGTTGAACAAGGTGCAGCTGACGTGAAAGAAAAAGCGCAGCAATAAGCATTTTATAAAAAAAGCACCTTCGGGTGCTTTTTTTACATCTGTATTTTATTCAACTTACTGTTTCAATCTATTTTTAACTTGAAATTTAACCGATGTCAGGTCAATCTTATGAGGTCATATAAATAACAAATTTAGAGAAAATAATGTCTTACTCACATCATGCCGAAAAACATTTTATGGAACGTACGGGTTGGCTACGTGCATCTGTACTCGGTGCAAATGATGGCATTATCTCCGTCACTAGTTTAATTATGGGCATGGCTGCAAGTGGTGCTTCTAGCCATACCTTACTCATTACATGCATTGCAGGACTCATCTCTGGTGCAACCTCTATGGCGGCTGGCGAATATATCTCTGTGAAATCTCAAGAAGACGTCGAAAAAGCAGATCTTCACATGGAGCATAAGGAACTACAAAAGAACCCTGAGCTAGAACTTAAAGAACTTACCCAAATTTATATTCAACGTGGTTTAGAACCACAACTGGCCCATGAAGTCGCAGTCCAATTGACGGCCCATGATGCACTAGAGGCCCATGCACGAGATGAAATTGGAATCCATGACAATACCGCAGCAAAACCCGTTCAAGCAGCACTCTCATCGGCTTTAGCATTTTCAATTGGTGCACTATTTCCGATGGTTGCGATCTTGATCAGTGCTGACATGCATATTGAAAAAACTGTTATGGCCATTGGCGTGATTTCCCTAGCACTCCTCGGTGCTTTAGCCAGTTATGCAGCTGGCACTTCTATGTTGAAAGGCAGTCTACGTGTTGCACTCTGGGGCATTGCAGCCATGCTATTTTCAAGTTGGATTGGTTCTTTATTTAATGTAAATCCAGTTTAATGTTTCTTTTATCAGTTTTACAAATATTGAAAATCAATTATTCACAGCAATGATTGTGTGAATTCTAAACAATATTAATTTTTACAATATATAAAAACCGTAAAATAGAAATACATTTTTTAAGCTTTTTTCTCCATGTCTGTTATTGCTGCGCCAGCCAATCGATCCAATGTATCGATTTGGGTGGCTTTTGTTTTATTAATTTTAGGCACCATTGGTGCTTATCTGGTTGTAGGCGTTAACCAAGCATTGCTATTTTTAATTGGCGGTGCTTTGGGTATGACGCTTTATCATGCGTCTTTTGGTTTCACCTCGAGTTGGCGTGTCTTTATTAAAGAACGTCGTGGTCGTGGCTTGCGTGCACAAATGATCATGTTGGCTTTGGCTGTATTGCTCTTCTTCCCTGCTTTAGGTGCGGGTGAATTATTTGGCAACCCAGTCAAAGGTAACGTTAATCCTGTTTCAATGTCCGTGATGATCGGTGCCTTTATTTTTGGTATTGGTATGCAACTTGGCGGCGGTTGTGCATCAGGCACCCTGTACACCGTGGGCGCAGGTAGTGCACGCATGATTGTAACGCTGATCTTCTTCTGTACAGGTTCATTGATTGCAACTTCACATATTCAATGGTGGTTTGACCTTCCCCACTTTGAGCCGATTTCTTTAGTCAAAAGCTTTGGTGTAGTTCCTGCACTGGCATTAAACTTTGTGCTTTTTGCAATCATTGCCGCAGCAACAGTTTACTTTGAAAAGAAACGCCATGGTCAGCTTGAAGTTGAGCCGCAAGCTAACCAACACGGCTGGAAACGCTTTCTACGTGGTCCATGGCCATTGGTTTGGGGCGGAATTATCCTGACTTTACTAAACTTTGCCACACTCGCACTTGCAGGCCGTCCTTGGGGCGTGACCTCTGCCTTAGCCGTTTGGGCCGCAAAATCAGCAAGTGTTATGGGGATTGATGTTGCATCTTGGGCATATTGGCAGCAACCTGCAAATGCCAAAGCACTCACCGAATCATTATGGTTTGATATCACGTCGATGATGAATTTCGGCATCATGCTCGGTGCCTTACTCGCAGCAAGCCTAGCTGGTAAATTTGCACCAAACTTTAATATCCCAAAACGTTCACTGCTAGCGGCTGTGATCGGTGGTTTGATGTTGGGTTACGGCGCACGTTTAGCATACGGCTGTAACATTGGTGCGTATTTCAGCGGTATTGCTTCAGGGAGTTTGCATGGCTGGTTATGGTTAGTATTTGCCTTCATTGGGAACGGTATCGGCGTCAAACTACGTCCAATCTTCTTCCCTGGCGAACGTCCACAACCGGAAAAGTTAACAGGCTGCTAATTTCTGTAAAAAAAAGCCCCTCATTGAGGGGCTTTTTTTAATCTGCTAGTGCGGCTTTTAGATTACAACCATATTGCATGGTTTCTTGTGCCTGTTTATATGTGGTATAGCGGTTGATAATAAAATCATAAAATTGGTCTGCATTCGCAAATACCTGACTCAAATCTTCGTTTGCGGCATTTGGTAGTTTAACGTCTTTCACCAAGGCCAAGTTCACATGTCCGAGATGATACATTTCGGCAAAATAATGATTCATTACTTCGCAATAGGCAATTTTTGAGCTTTTTAAAGCGGTGTTGGCAACAAAATGCTGATTTAAAGTTTTTAAGTTATGAACATCTAAAGCGGATTGGTCTGAAAAAGCCAAACTTTCTACTTTTTTCAGTTGGCTAAAATCTATAGCTAGAGTTTGATTTAATTGTTCAAAGCGTTGTTGTAATCCCGCTGTATCGGCAACTTGATAACTTTGCGGATTGAATGTTTTCTTTTCTTGTTCATTTGCAGAACACGCCGTGAGCGTCATTGCCGTCAGAACGGTTGTAACAAGAAATAATTTCATCAAGGTCTCACTTAAACAATCAAAAGCTCGATCATTATGCCCGAAAACAACTAGATGATTCACACTTAAATCGCTTTCTCATTCATATAACGCCAATAACGACGTGGCACATACTGCACATGTAATTTCATATTACATCGGGCTTCAATATTGACACTTCTAAAATAATCTTTCCAAAGCTGATCATACAAAACCTCATCATCATCCAGTTCGATATTAAAGGATTGACTATGGCCTGATTGTATTTGCCTATCTATGGTTGTGGCATCCATATCCACTTGATGCACCTGTTTTAAATCATAATAAATGCCATAATTGCGTTTTTCATCGTAAATCAGCCAACGCTGATCTTGATAGCGTGATTTGAAATGCCGTTCGATCAAAGGCAATACATTAAAGTCAGGTGAGACTAAACTGATAAACAAGCCATCCTGACATTTTTTAAAGCGCACAAAAGCTTCCATTCGGTGCTTTTCACGCCCCACTTGCTTCGCCCACTGGCTCATCCCTAATACATCAGCATGGCCATAGTTTTTAGACACATCACGCTGTTGCTGGAACACATAAATGGCAAAATTAAAACAATGTTGAAAAGCCTGCTGCTGCTCGGATAAAAACGCATAATAAAACTGCTTTAAAGCACTTTCAGATGCTTTAAGCTTTAATCCTTGCCATACTCGCTGTGCTTGTTCATCATGACTAGCCACATCAATGACTTCGGCGAAAAGACCTGCCTGCACTTGCCCATCTGTACAAATCTGAATGTCAAATTGCTTAAATTGAAAGGCACGAAAAACACAGCTTAACAATCCTGTCATCGTGCCATCAAAGACATAAATACTCACGAATGTATCCTAAAAACCGAAGTTCAATTGTGGAGAAATTTGCTGCGTATATTTCGACTGGCCACTTTGCAAAATCTGCTGTCTTATTTGATGAGGCTGTTGTTCACGAATAAATTTGGGTGAATCTTCACAGCGTATAAAGTGCTGCGCCCTATTGTAGGAAATACCCATACGTTTTAATTGGTCGATATGAATTTTACCAAAACGTCGTGCTTGAACAATTTTTTTAGTAGAACGCACACCGATGCCCGGCACACGTAAGATCATTTGATATTCAGCACGATTGATATCCACGGGAAATTGCTCGGGATGACGCAGTGCCCACGCTAATTTAGGGTCAATGTCCAATTCTAAATTTGGATGCTCTTCATCGACCAACTCTGTCGCTTCAAACCCATAAAAACGCATTAACCAGTCACTTTGATACAACCGATTTTCTCGTAATAACGGTGGCGCAGAACCCACAGCTGGCAGCGCACGCTCCTCTTCATTTATTGGAATATAACCCGAGTAATACACACGCTTGAGCTTAAACTCTTTGTAATGACGGTCTGCCATCAGTATGACATCACGGTCAGACTCTTGATGTGCGCCCACCACCATTTGCGTCGTTTGTCCTGCGGGTACAAATTTGGGGACTGTACGTATTATTTTTCGTTCATCTTTAAATTGAATCAAACGATCTCGCACAATACCTAAGTCTTTTTGGACTTCGACATGACTTTTTTCAGGTGCAAATTTTTTTAAACCATCTTCTGTCGGCATTTCCAAATTAATGCTCATACGGTCAACATATAAACCTGCTTCGGTAATGATTTCCTGAGATGCCCCCGGAATGGTCTTCAGATGAATATAACCATTAAAATTTTCTTCTAAACGCAGTTTTTTTACCACCTGCAACATACGTTCCATGGTGTAATCCGCCGATTTAAAAATCCCCGAACTTAAAAATAGCCCCTCAATATAGTTCCGACGATAAAAATTCATAGTCAAATCGACCACTTCCTGTACCGTAAATGCTGCGCGCTTTACGTCGTTACTTCGACGGGACACACAATATGCGCAGTCAAAAATACAAACATTGGAAAATAGAATTTTTAATAACGAAACGCAGCGGCCATCTTCTGTATAGCTATGGCAAATACCGTTTCCAGTATTACCCAAACCTTTGTCTTTATTTTGGCGCTTACTACCACTCGAAGAACATGAGACATCATATTTGGCAGCATCGGCTAAAATTTGCAGTTTTTCACGGATACGTTCAGACATGGGAGAATTATAAAATTTAAAGTGAACACAGCATTATTTTAAAAGGATCCACCTCAAAAGTCGGGTCATACATCATTACTACGACACGAGGTGTCGCTTAATTTCAAGTACAACTTTCGTGTAAGCATAAGACCATTTTGATATGAAATAACGAATATTATTTGCTTAATTTCACTCGCTTGGGCAAAGTATTTAGAGTGATTGGAGTATGCACATGACTTTATTAGAAAAACTTGGCATCAAACACCCTATATTTCTTGCCCCAATGGCAGGTGTTTCTACACCTGAACTTGCTGCAGAAGTGTCAAATCAAGGTGGACTTGGTTCACTGGGTTTAGGTGCAAGCAGTGTTGAGAATGCACGTCAACAAATATTACAAACTCAAGAACTCACTGAACAACCTTTTCAGGTCAATTTTTTTTGTCATGACACAGTAGAACTCGATGAACAAGTTGCTGCCAAATGGATCATGCAATTTAAATCACGCTTTGCTCAATATAATGCAGAAGCTCCAGAAGCACTGAACTGTATTTATCCAAGCTTTAAAGACAATGACCATTTTCTAAATCTCTTACTGGAAACGCGCCCTAAAGCGGTAAGCTTCCATTTTGGTATTCCACATCCACATCAAATCCAAGCCTTGAAACAAGCGGGTATTTTGACTCTAGTTTCTGCAACCAACTTAGCAGAAGCTAAACTGATCGAAGCTGCAGGCATTGATATCGTGATTGCTCAAGGTATTGAAGCTGGTGGTCACCGTGGCATTTTCAATGAAAACTTTGATAGTAGCGTTAAGACACGTGACTTGGTTCAGCTCTTGAAACGCCATATTCAATGTCCAGTCGTTGCGGCTGGTGGTATTATGAATGGACATCAGGCCTATCAAATTATGGAGTTGGGTGCAGATGCTGTTCAATTGGGCACTGCTTTTGTGCAATGCAAAACATCAAATGCAAATGAAGCTTATCGCAAAGCATTATTTGATGCACCCATCACGCAGATTACATCAAGTATTTCAGGCCGCCCTGCTCGTGGCATTATCAATAACTGGCACACAGATATTGACACACCGACTCGCCCGACCGTCCCGGCTTACCCATATAGCTATGATTTAGGCAAACAATTACATGCCGCTGCTAGCAAGCATGGTGTACATGAATATGGTGCTTTTTGGGCGGGAACCAATGTCTCTCAAATACGTGAATTGGAAGCACCTGACTTGATCAATCAATTGGTTTTAGAAATGCGCTTTAACTAAGGCCTCGCTCAACGCGACATTCAAACATGAATGCTTACAAAAAAGCCCTCAACATTGAGGGCTTTTTATATGTAATTTAGGCCATCATCGATGCACAATTCAAGAATTGTTTCAGATCATTTGAATCAAGTTAGTTAAATCTATTTCAAATCAATCTAACTAACTTAAAGCAGCCTACTTTGCATCAAATTGTGCAGATCCATTTCGTTTGGCTTTAAATTATTTGGTTTCAAGCAAGTTGACCTGATCAACTTGAACATCACTCATGATCTGACCATGATCAAGTAAGTGATTAAAATAGTTCTCGACGACTTTATATTGATCTGCTGTAGATTCAACTTTATACATATTTTGGCGGAACTCATTACTAGAGCGTAGACCCTTGGTGTACCAAGCAATATGTTTGCGTGAAATTCGACAACCTGAATATTCGCCATAAAAACCATATAATTCAGACAAGTGTCCAAGCAATACGTCACGGACTTCCATAATACTTGGCGCCGCCATATGCTCACCTGTCGTCAGGTAATGTCCTATTTCACGGAATATCCATGGGCGACCTTGAGCTGCACGACCAATCATGACTGCATCAGCACCAGTATAATCCAGTACATATTTGGCTTTTTCAGGTGTATCAATATCACCATTGGCAATCACAGGAATATTGATCAACGATTTCACATCTTTAATTAAGCTATAACGCGCCGTATTCAGATACATATCTTCACGTGTACGACCATGAAGTGCCAATGCAGCAATGCCAGCTTCTTCGGCACGTTTCGCAACGCGCATAATGTTTTCATGACCATTGAGATAGCCCAAGCGGGTTTTTAAAGTCACGGGTACATCAACTGCATCAACCACAGCATCTAAAATGCGGGCCACCAAATCTTCATCTTTGAGCAGCGCAGAACCTGCCAACTTATTACAAACTTTCTTCGCCGGACATCCCATATTAATGTCGACAATTTGCGCACCATTTGCCACTTGATAGCGAGCGGCTTCAGCCAGTTCAGCTGGATCTGACCCTGCAATTTGAGCTGAGATAGGTGCTATCTCACCATCAAAATTGGCACGATAAAGACTCTTTTTACTCATGCGTAAGGTCTTATCTGCCGTCATCATTTCACTGACAGCATGACCTGCGCCAAAGTATTTGCAAAGTGTACGAAATGGGCGATCTGTAACCCCTGCCATCGGGGCAACAAAAATAGGGGAATGCTTTGATTTATCAAACAATTCTGCAATTACGTTGTTTTTACTCAATTTTCACTTTCCCATATTCTTAAAGGTTTTACATCATTTTCAATCATTCTTAACTATTCTTTACGCCTTATTTGCGCCATAATCACCCTTGTGGCGTAAATCCAACTTTATGGCGTAAATATGGGAACAATTGCAGAACGAACTACAGCAGATGGTAAAACTCGATACAGAGCTCAAATACGAATAACTCGTAAAGGCTTACCACCATTTATTAAAACAAGAACTTTTGCAAAAGAGTCATTAGCCAAAGAATGGATTAAGCGACTTGAAGCAGAGATTCTGGTTAATCCTGCTATTCTAAATCCAGAAGCTAAGGTTGTGTCAAAAACTTTAGAACAATTCATCACTCAATATTTAGATGAAATTAGTGACGAATTTGCTGATACCAAAACTGCAGCACTAAAAAATATCTGTAATTATGATATTGCCCATAAAGATGCTTATACCCTTTCACGTCAAGATTTCTCATCATTTGCTATTGAGAGACGAAAAGGCAATCCAATTGAAATGATAGATGGAGTTGCTCCAGCAACTGCATTAAAAGATTTATCCCATATTTCATCGGTTCTAAACCATGCTGAACTTGTATGGGGTGAAGATGTTGCACATGCAAAAAATGAATTATCACATTCGCTGATCGGTCTAAAAAAAGCTCGTATTGTTACTAAATCAAAGGAACGTGATCGTTTAATCACATCAGAAGAACTTCATATTCTGACCAATCATTTTTATAAAGGCTGGAAACGAGTTCGCAATGCTATTCCCATGCACCTGGTCATGTGGCTTGCGATCTATACAGGTCGTCGTGAAGGTGAACTATGTGAAATGCGTTTAGCTGATTTTGACAAAAAAAATAGTCAATGGAAGATCAGAGACGTTAAAAATCCAGATGGGTCCAAAGGAAATCATAAGTTTGCCCATTTAGAGCCTAATGCCCTCCTCATCATTGAAGAATTACTTGAACCTTCTACTCGAAAAAGAATGCTGGAGCTGGGTTATAGTGATGAACTTTTATTACCTGTCAATGTACAGACAGTCAGTGATTATTTTCGTAGAGCATGTCGTTTAAATGGAATTGAAGATTTAAGGTTCCATGATTTACGCCATGAAGCTGCAACACGCTATGCAGAGGATGGCTTTACGATACCGCAACTTCAAACAATTACATTACATTCATCATGGAATAGTCTTAAACGGTATGTAAACCTAAGAAAACGTGGAGAACGTTTAGATTATCAGACAGCTATTCAATTTGCCCGACAACAATATGACGATAATTATTCTAAATTTGCTTTAAAACAAAGGTATGTATCAGCTGCTGATATTGCGGATGCAGAGGAAGCTTATTCTCAAGTTCAAACACCTGACGTTATAAATACTGAATTTTCTTTTATCAAAGAACAGTTGGAAAGATTTATGAAATCATTCCGCCCGACTAAAAGTGTTAAAGATATGTATAAAGAAAAATCCAATATACAAAACATATTTGCATGGAATGATGTGCAACAGTCTTTTGTAGTCCCATACATACAAAATGCTTGGGAAAATTGGTTTAATGACAATGGAAATATTGATTGGGAACAGCTTCCAAATGATACGACTCACTTTAGCATCAAAGGGTTAGATGTATTAAAAATTGAAAATGAACGTGTGTACAAATGGGAAAAAGAAATAGAAAAATGGTTTGATATTACTAAATATTTTGATGCCGATATTTCAAATCTTATCAGAAAATGATTATTACAAATTTTATGCTTAATAGGAGAAAATATGGATCTTGAAAAGAGAATTGATCTTTATAAATCAGATTATTTATTTCATATAGATTTTAAAGAAAAAATTTATGCTCGGATGGTTTTATTTTCAGTTTTCATCACAGCATGTATAACTTCAAATTTCACTATGCAAGATACATTAATGAAACTTAATTGTTCTCAAATGACTATAGTTTTCATTTTATGGGGAATAAGTTCATTAATTTTAATATTTGTTATTATTAACTTTGTTTGCATTACAAGTTTAAAATCAGATGAATGGGTTAATTCAAATGCAGAGATGGAAACTTATAGAGAAACTTTAAGAAACCATTTTATAAGTAATTCTACGAATACACCTTCAAATGATGATGTAGAAAAATATGTAAATGAACAATTTTCTATATATTTAATAGACCAATACTCAAGTTGTTCAACAATTCTCAATGAAAATAATATTTTTAGACAAAAAAGATTATCACATTTAGCAGTAGCAACATATATATTACTTGTTTTAACCTTTATTGTTAGTTTGTTTTTTATTTTTCAGAAATTTAATGGAGAGCAAAATGTCTCAAAACCAACAAATCCCACCACCACCACCACCACCACCAACACGAGTAATAAAAGGTGATAAATTGATTCCTTCGAAACCCACCTACCCCCCTCAACCACAAATCAAAAAATAAAATAAAACCCTCAATTGAGGGTTTTATTTAGTTCTGGCCAACTTTCATTTAGTCGCCTGACATCAATGACGTGTCCATCAGCTTTTTCTGCCAAACTTCTATATTCTGTTGTGCAACTTTCGAGTAATTCTGAGTTGGCAATGGTGTAGTTAATGATGGTTTGCTTGGGAGCACTGGACAAACGTTTGTTGGCTTCACTGAGTTGCTTTGACAACCCACTAGCAGCCAAGTCAGCACTACGAGCGGCAGCATTCGCATCTTGTATTTGTTTAATTGCATTTTGTTCTACCTTTATAATTTTAGCTGACCATGTTTGCATAATGGCGGCTTTTTCCTCTTGAGCCTGATCAATTGCATCTTGATAAGGCTTAATAGCATCAGCTACTGCTTTAGTTTTAACTTTTTCAGCATTTGCCAATTTTCCAGCAAGAGAATTGGCATAAAAAACATAGCCAAAGATAAATATCATTAAGCCTAAAATAATGTATTTGTAAAATTTACCTAACACGGCATCAATCATTTAAACCACCTTTAGAAATAATGATTTTTCTTTTGCTCGACGATTGACTAAGCCTTGAATACGCTTTCCATTATCAAACACCCAACGATCAAATTGACTTGCAGCCGAGGTCAAACTGTTTTGATTAATAAGAGTAAGCATTGTGCTTTTTACAAATGCTGTTTCGCCTATGTTGTAGACAAAAGAAGCCAATGCATCAAATTGGTTTTGATTAAGATTGACTTTGACATTTTTATCAAGACAAGCATCAACCCATACACAATCGTTTTTAAGCCATTGTTCAGCTTCATTTCTCGTGCAAGTATCGCCTTTTTTAACTGATGTGCCATTTGGGTATTTAATGGTACCAAAGCCAATAGTCCAAACACCTCCTGTATCTAAATAAGCTGTTGAACGAAACCCCTCAGCATCTCTAATAATTGCATAACCGTTATCAGAAATATCTAGCTGTCCATTTACTAAAGGTTTAGGTATTTCAAAGCCAATAAGTTTTGCAAAAACATTTAAGCCATTTTTCTCAATAATCTGATCACCAGCTACAACCTGAGATTGACTTAATTTGCCACCAGACATAGCACGAAGCCATGAATATACCTGAGCAACTTGTTGTGATTGATCTGCGCTCATTGTTTATCACCTTTACCATTACTAAGTATTGAAATAAAGGCAGCTTTGACCTCACTAATAACCTCGGATAAAGGCTTACCCTGCATCAGTGCAATGGACTGATAAAGAATGCCAATCCCTAATAATCCAAAAACTGCAAACATAAGCATCACAAAGCCTTGAGCCATGTGAGAATATTTTGATAATTCGTAATATTCAATAAATGCTGAACCGCCATAAAGGCTGACTGAAACGCTGAATAAAAACTTGCCTATAACACCCAAAGAAACTTGAATTTTTCCGTTTTTATCAATGTCACCACTTAATACCAGGGCAAGAATAGCCCCCACTACGGCAGGCACAACTTTGATGATCCATGGAATTGTGTTTTCTTGCATAACTTGCCCCGAAATAAAACTCTACTTTATTTCGTAGAGTTTTATTTAAAGGCGGTTATTTAGCGAACCTTACAGGGGGTTGATACTGCTCTAAAATTAAACTATCGTGATTTCAGATAATTATTAAAGTTTTGGTGGGGATATGTTTTGCAATCAATGCGGACAACAGAATGTAGATAGTGCGAGATTTTGTAGTAATTGTGGCAATAAATTAGAGATTCAAAATATTCAAGCTTCACATGCACCACCGCAACTAGAAAAAACTGACTCTCCACGACCAATAAAAAAACGCGTTGAACTCTGGAATCCTAATGCTGCTGCTAATTGGAGCTTATTGTTTACGCCAATTTTCGGTTCATATTTGCAGATGAAGAACTGGCAAGCTCTTGGAAAGCTAGAAGATGCAAATACTGCTAAAAACTGGATAATTTTTACCATTATTTTTATTTTGTTTATAAATTTCGCTACACCTTTTATTTGGGATGATATTGAAAAAGTAACGACCATTTCAAGAGGTTTAGGCTTTTGGTATATCATTATTTGGTATTTTGCCTATGCAAGAAAACAACCAAAATATGTAAAAGAAAATTTAAATGATAAATATCAAAAGAAATCTTGGCTTACCCCTTTATCTAGTGCAACGGTTATTTTATTTATATCATTTACCGTTTTAATGGTTGTTAGTTCTTCAATTATTCAATCACTACCAAATCAACAAATATCAGAACAAAAAAATGATGTTGATTGGGATAATGGAATAATTACCCCTCCATCTTCTTCATTAACTTGTGGAGAAAACTCAGGCTCATCACCCAAAGGGCTGGAGTTTTATGGACCTATAAGCTACAAACTATCTGACAACAATCCAGTAAAAACCCAAGTAACATGGGGAATTAAATACGCAGATTCAAATTTGCAAAATGATTCATATTCAGGTTCATTGCGTATTCGTTTGTATGCTGTGTCTGAATCTTATTCAGGATCTAGTTTGAATGGCTACGTTATAGGAGAGTATTTTCCTAACTTCAATGGCGATGGCTCAGCTTCTACGAATCAACTTAAAGTTAATTACAATGTAGAGAATATTGTTTCTAAAGATGAAAAAAATCTAAAAATACCTTCAGGAAAGTACTGCACAGTAATCACGCTTGAGGAATTTGATGAACAATCCTGCTCAAGTACTGACCGTTTTTGTATCCAATCGTGGATGCAATTTAAAGATCCTGCAACTTTTTTTTAAACAAATACTTATATAAATTACAACGAAAAAGCCGACTTAATGTCGGCTTTTTTAATTCAATTGATTAATTAATTCTAACATTTTGCTTTTCGATGGATCGTCATCAGGTAGCTTTTCAGCTAGTTTAAGTACAAGAAGATTAGAGATTTCTAATTGTTTTTTAATCATATCATTTTTTTCTTCAACAGCCTGCATGTATTCAGAAACTAATGCTGAAGGAATATTGTTTTCGAAGCTCTTTTCTAAACGAGCAACCATTTCAGCACTTTGAGAACGATTATTCTGCTCTGCTGATTCTTCAATTTGTTTTTTTAACTCTGGTGGAACTCGCAATCTAACAATGGTGTGATCGGCTTGATTACTCATTTTTACCTCATGCCACAAAAAGTGGCAAATATTTTCATTTACGTATTTACAATACCACAATATGTGGCTATAGTTATTAAACGCCACACATTGTGGCATTAAAGAGGGTAATTATGAAACAAAATCGCCAAAAGCCTATTGATGTTCGTGTGCGAGTATCAGTTGATCTACATGAGTTACTAAAGGCTCATTCTGAAAAAGAAGAACGTTCAATGAATTATTTGGTAAACAAGGCTATTGAATTTTATTTAAAACAGCATGAGAGTGCGAAAGCATGAAATCAACAGGCACAAAAAAACCTTGCCCGACTACCAATCAAACGCAAGGTCTAGTTGCCATCACAAAGGATGAATACCTATGAATAATATAACCCAATTCACCCAAGACAAGCAAGTTCAGGTCAGTGAACAGCAATTACGGAGTTTGCTTGAATTTGTACGTATCGCAAATAATCGTTTTGATGAAATTTCAGCATTAACAACTGTAATTGCTGAAAAGTCAGAACTATCACCAACAATCAAAACTTTGGCACATTTAGCTTCATCAATAGCAAATAACTTTCAAGATATTTGTGTTGAAGAATTTGATAATTTCAAAGAACGCTCACCTGACTTAGTAAAGTTTTTTACAGAGGAGTTGGCAGCATGAATGCAATTGTTCCTGTACAAATTCAAATGATGACAAGTTTGGAAATTGCTGAACTTGTTGAAAAACGCCATGACAATGTTAAGCGCACTATTGAAATGCTTGTAAACACTAGCGTTATTATTCAACCTCAAATTGAGGATGAACAATCTACTGATAAAATGGGTCGTACTCGTACTACTCAAGTTTATGTATTCACAGGTGAACAAGGTAAGCGTGATTCTATTATCGTGGTTGCCCAACTTTGCCCAGAATTTACAGCTCGCTTGGTAGATCGTTGGCAAGAACTTGAAGCTCAAGTTGCTCAACCAGTATTTGATATTTCAAATCCTTATCACCTACTACAAGCAATTGAAACTCAGGCAAAACAAAATATTGAACTAACCCAAAAAGTTGAAAAACTTGAACCTAAAGCTCAAGCACTCGATACCATTGCTGAAACAGTACATACCTACTGTATCCGTGAATGTGCCAAAACAATTGGAATAAAAGAAAAGGATCTCATTAATCTTTTACTTCAAAAAAAATGGTGTTATCGAGATGCTGAAAAGAAATTACAACCACATGCACAGTATGTGTTGAATGGTGTTTTTACCAATAAAGCATCACCAGTAATCAAAAATCAAAATGATGGTCAAGAGCGTGTATTTTTACACATGCGAGTGACAGCATTTGGCTTGACTAGGATTACAGGTTTAGTAAATAAGGAAAAACTCAAATAAAATCCAATAAAGAAGCCACCGCAAGGTGGCTTCTTTCACAAACTTGTCGACAAAAACATTATAGTTTTTTAACCATAATTGCATCTATTGATCTATGCCCTGTTTGACTTTCCCGATGAGGCTTTATCTCAATACCTAGTTCAAATTTATTATCTTCTAAAAAGTCATTCAACTCTTCAAACTCTTGGGATGTATGATCTTTGAAAAATTTTACACCTTTTGGATGCATAGCCTGAAGTTCTTCAAAAATTAAATCATAATTAATCATAATTATTTCATCTGTTTATAAAGTGAGTTTAATTTTTCACTAGTTTAAATTTTTATTCAATATAGAAAATGAACAAAGCGACCTAGTCAGTCGCTTTGTAGTTTTTACTAATCCGTTTCAGCAAATCGTCCATAATCACCAATATCACGATACTTCTTAGAAAGATAAACGCCATTTTCAGCATCACGAATACGTTTGGCATTTTGATGATAACTTTGCATTAAATTTATACGGTTAATCCGTAACTTAGGATTAACCTCATTAAATTCCTGAATATCTTTCCATGCAGAGTCCATGCCCTCTTGATCATCATTGCGTTTAGCTCGGACCCAATTTGCTGT
This sequence comes from Acinetobacter sp. CFCC 11171, assembly GCF_003268405.1. Lineage (NCBI taxonomy): Bacteria > Pseudomonadati > Pseudomonadota > Gammaproteobacteria > Moraxellales > Moraxellaceae > Acinetobacter > Acinetobacter sp. CFCC 11171. Next base: position 192,863 of record NZ_LQXP01000001.1, read on the forward strand.
TAATTTGGATTTACGTTTTTGCAGAGCTTGTTGTTGTTGATAGATCGCTGATTTACCTTCATATGCTGTACGCACCTGACTTGGTGAGAAACCAATTGTCTGGCTGAATATTCCTGCACCTGATACTGGATGACCATCCAAAATATCCACACCTGTTTTATCCTGTACACCTTCTGTAGCATACCGATATGCCTTAAAAGGATTTTTAGCAAAAGTAGGCAACATTTCTTCAAGAGCACGAGCATAATTCCCCTGGCCAAGCTCTTGTATACCTTTTGCAATATTCGCCCCCATTCCGACTGTTGCACCCATATTGCCTAATATTAACTGTTCATAAAGCTTTTGCCCCTCTAAACCATCGGGTGCTCTAGCTAAAAACATACTATCTAAACCAACTCGACCAGACAGATCTGCTGATGTACCACGTGATAATCCTTTCATCACCAAATTTGAGAAATTCGGACTCGTCATATCAGCTAAACCATTGCGTAAAGCGACTTCTGCATCCCATGGATCATCTCCCCCCCCCTGCCATTCCAACAAGACCAGATGCTATAGCTAGTATTGTAGTTACCATTGGTAGTCCAAGAACACCTGCTGCCAAAGCGTGAGTTACAAGTATTGCACTGATCGCCCTTGCAGCTTCTATTCTTTCCTCTTTAGTGTGGTTTTTACCAATTAGAGCGATGTAAGACTGACGTGCAATGGTATAGATCATATTCTGTCCAAATTGCTTGAACAAAAAAATGACTTTGGCTACGTTACCCTGCATAAATCTGGCACGGTTAGAAGCTGAATAATCAAAATGCCCATCGTAAGTCATCTTTACTGCTTGTTTATATGCATCATGATCTGCCATACCGCTTTCTTTAGATAATCGATACGCAGCGATAAAAGTCACTTCACGGTTAAAACGTTCAGCATGATGAAACATAAGAGATGCTGCGCGCATGATAGGTCTCATCTTCCACATCACGCCACTATCTTCACCCTGAGCAATCCCTGCTAAATCATGTGCCTGTGTTACATCAATCACACCAGCAGAAACAGCTTTTTCATAAGCCTGCTTTTCATGTTCTTTTAATACTTTTGCTATATCTGGATCAATTGAATCACTAAGACTATTTCTGAAACTCTCCAAGTCCGTAAAATCAGGCATCTCAAACCCAACACCTTTAGCATAATCGCTAGACGCTCCTAAAAGTGCTATACCTGCTTTATCAAATCCAAATTTTGCTCCAAGAATAGGATATGCAACAAGTGGGGTTTGCAGAATATTCACCATTGCAGCTGCTGGTGACAACCCAAGAAAATAGATAAATCCCATACTGGTTAAAAGTGAAGATACAGCATTCCCTTTTGCATTCATTAGATTTTTATGGCGCTTATTCATTTCATCAATGACTGCGGATGCTAAAGGCTGCCTATAACTAGGATCCTTTTTGATTTGAGCCTTAGCATATTCTTCCATTTCATCTAGCTGTGCTGTAAGTTGATCACCATAGCGCAACTTAGCTAAATAACTTGCCCCACTTGACATATTTTGCGCAAAAGCACGTCTAGCATTATTACTAAATCCCGCAGTTCCTTTACGGTGAATACCATGTTTTGCCCAACTTAAATCAGGCATGGAAGATAAATATAGCTGCCCCAATGTATCTTCAAATTCAGCTTGTTTTTTTGCATCTAAGCCAAGATTACCCACCTCATCAAACAGGTCTGACATGAAGCCACGCCCAACCTTATCACGTAAGGCGTTATACTCTTGATCACGGATAACAGAATCCACTTTTAATTGAGGATATTTTTCTATCAATTGCTCACGTAAAGCCTTCGCCTCATTTTCAGTTTCAGCACGACTAATGCTCTCCACATCACCATTCTGATTACGTGCCACAACGACATATTGACCAAAACGAGCCAATGGAAAATAAACACCTTTAATTTGACCAAAAGAACCTTCGATTTTTTTCAATAAATCAGCTTTTCTCTCACTACTCAAAGCAGACCTTAAAATACGCTCCCTGACCGCCTCACGTACTTTGGCATAATGCCCACTATAAGCATCACGTGCTTTTTTATACATTGTTCGAGCTTCAGGAGATAAAGCGTTGTAAGCTTTATATAATTGCTGATACTTAACTTTATCATCACCTGACTGGTATGGCTTGGCTGGGTCGATCTGAGCCAAAGTGGCTTCATGCATTAAGTCAGCCAATGCTTCTTCTTCTGTTTTAGAGTTAGGGTCATTCTTATCGATTCTTTTATTTAACTTAGCCCACTCACGCACAATATTATCTGCATGAGCAGCTATATCATTTTTATCAGCATCCATCTGATGCACCAAGTCATTATATACAGATAACTGAGGTAGAATTTTTTTATAAATATCTGTGATCTGCATACGACTCAGAAACATCAAACCATATTTCATTGCATCAGCCATACTTGGTAGTTTAAAGTTGCCACTGTACAAATTTTTAATATTTTCACTTAGGCGATCAGCAACATCATTTGAAGATCGGCTAAATCTAATATCTGAACTTTCACTATTAAATGTGCCTTTATTCCCCTCAGCCATTTTTACTTGATTAGGCTCTAACGCAACAATATATTCTTGATTTTCAAACTGATGAACAATTCCCTGATATTTCCCAGAAGTTGTCGCTTCTACAAATTCATCACGTGAAACATTACCTGTAGTTTTGAACGCATTCCGAATGTTTACAAATAATGGAAGTACAAAGCCATTTTCCCCACGGATATTGGCGTATACATCTGCTGTATCAAAACTATCAGTTAAGTAAATACCATCACCTAATATGCCATGGCCTTGTTTAAATTCATTAAACTCAGATGCTGTACCATGATATACAACTTTAGGTTCTCCATTTTCATCTAATACCTGTGAAGCATTTGCTGCATCATTTTCCCAATCACCAAACCATTTCTTAAATTCTGGTGTGCGAACTTGTAACCATTGTTGTTCTGAAAGATGTGTCTTTGCACCGTTTGGTGCTGTCATCCATTTATTTGTGCCATGATATTTTTGACGAATTAAATCCAATGATGATTGATGTTTAATTTGCCCAATCATACGTTCTGATAGTGCAAGCATATCACCAGGATTCAAATTAAGATTGATACCAAAATTATCAAATACCCATGCTTTTACATACGAAACAATATTGTTAATCAACTTTTGTAGTGCATTCCGTTGAATCACATTACGTTGTTGCATAGTGGATGAAAGAGTTAATAAATATGGTAAATATTCAAGCTGCTGACGTTCAGAGCCTTGTTCTCGTTCTGCAAGCATCTTTGCAGCTAAAGCAACAGGATTACCCTGCTCAACTAATTTATTAAATTGATTCATCAATTCATTATATTGTTTCTGGTTCATCATATTTTGAAAACCAGCATGACCACCCAACTCATGTAAGAATGTTGGCACTGTGCTTTCAGCAGTCAGATTCGATGCAACAAGTACGGCTTTGCCATTGTGATAAAAACCCTCAACACCCTCAACCTGATAGTCTTGAATAATCTCAAGCTTACCTTGTCGTTCAAGCTCATCAATGGTCTCTTTACCAAAACGATCAATCAACACGTCTCGTACTTGTTGAGTTGTAGAACCTGAATTACTTTTAGTGCGACGGCTATAAAGCGGACTATCAGAATTGTTCTTAGATGAAAATTCTTGATTTTTATATTTCCCAAAATAGCTTCGATCAACTACAGCCTTACGAGCTTCTGACAAAAACATCATCAAATCGGCATCATTGTAACGTGAAAGGAATTTATCAAAGCCACGATCACGGAACCACTGACGAATATATCCAATAACTTCTTTTAGCTTTTGACGTACAAAAGGACGTGACTTAGCATTTTGTGCAACAAAAGCAAATAATTCTCCAACCAAGGCTTGTTGTACATCTGATTCAGCATAAATTCCTTCTTTCGCACCTTGGGTATATGGCTCAATATATGCACTTTCAAACTGTGCCATATTTACACCATTTTTACTGGCGATTTTGCGGATGCCTTCAAGCTCACCTAAAGCATTATAGAGTTGTTGCAACTTGGTTTTATATTCTTGGCCAAATATCTGTTGTACACCAAAGTGGCCAATGATTTCATGCGCTAACATTTCCTCATAAGCATCAAATGTAGTAATCTGTTTTTCATTATCTCCATATACCTGATCAGCAACTACATAGAGTGTACCCTTATGCCAAACAGCACTAACATCATAGTTTTGGGTTTTGCCATTTTCATCTTGGTATGTGGCATCTTTTTGTATTTCCGTAGGAAGTCCATCAAAGCTAGAAATAACTTGAACATCAAATCCCCCCTTAATTCCAGCACTTCCAACAGTAATTCGACCACTAATCGACGAATCTTGTGTAGCGGACAGTTTGAGATGTTGAAGAACAGAAAGGACTCGTCGAGTAGCACTGACAACTGATAAAGCATTAAAGGTAGTATCTAGCGGTGAAGTACCTCTACGCTCGTTATCAGGTTTTAATTTGTCACGGCTATAAAGTTTAATCCCTGTTTCTGTTTCTTCTGTTTTTAGTGTATCAACCAAATCAGAAAACTTTGCATTGATTGCTTTTCGTTCTGTACCAGTAGGAAATGGTCGCTTAAAACCCCATGGGGTAAAAATCGCAGCACTCTCAGGGCCAAAATTCAGAAACGGACTGTAGCCACTATTTTGAGAAATTTTATCTTCTACATACCCTTGGAATGCACGTGCTGTCATTTCAGGAGTAGTAATCCAATAATCTGTACCGCGTCCCTGATCTAACTCTTTTGCGTTCATAGCAAAATCCGTTGGTATCATTTTCGCTTTCTCTGTACCATTTTGAGCTTCTGCCAATAGTTTGAGGCGTTGGGCATAGGTATTCATGTATTGACGTAATCGGTCTAATACACCCTTTTGTTCAGCATTAAACCCTGATCTACCACGGACAGATTTATAAATCACACTTAATTTATCTAGGGCATCATTAGACCAACGTGCACCACTAAATATATTTCGACTATTCTTATTATTGTTGTGACGTATTTCCGTAGTAAGTGCCGTACCTGTAAGCAATAACTCAGCAACCGTATCAAACTCAGCCAGCTGTTCAGCTGAGGCAGCTTTGTTAAAGCGCTTGTAATATTTAGGATCAAGCTCACGATTAAGATCAGCACGTAACTTATCTAATTGATCTTTTAAGTTGTTTCTCGCAGAACTAACGAAGCTTTCAACCTTAACAGTATCTTCAATATAGTTTTCAGATTTTCTAAAAATTGTCTGTACCAATTGTTTATAGGCTTCTTGCACATCTTCACGAACATTTGATTTATAAGAGAATCCAGAAGTGACGCTCATATCTTCAAAGTGTTTTGCAATCTTTAATGATCGACTGCCATCCGCGTTCGTTACCCATTCAGATGGGGCTTTGCCATCTTGTCGACCAAAATAGTGATCTAATGCATGCCACCATTCATGAGCTAATGAACCTGCGCCATTCAATTTGGTCAAGTTAATCACAGCACGTTCGGGTTCATAGTGCGCCTTTGCACCACTTAATCCTTGCCCTCTGGCACCAAACGCTAAAGCGAGTTCCCCATTTAGGCTAATTGCTGCAGGTGGGATATTTAAAATCTCAGCCAAGTCCATGAGACCATCAAAGGCATCATTTAATAGCTCTTGGCGTTCTGACTGATTATTCCAGTTCCCAAATTCAACACCACGGAAACCAAACACACGAATAAAATCAGCATCTTTAGCATCACCTTTACGGCGATCTAGTCCTTTTCTTACCGTATTTTCAGGTCGAGGAAGATCAATTTCCCCAAAAGTTGTATTGGTTTCTAGAATTTCAATCGCATGGATTGCCATATATTTCATAGCATCTTCACGTGTTTGAAATTCTTGTTCGACAACTTTAACGCGCTTCCGATCACTAATTTCACGATAGATAGAAAAGCTATCTTTTCCAGCAGCCCACACACGATGCTTTTGAGCTACAGCTAGAATTGGTAGTGCAAGTTCAGCATCTTTTTGGGAATCAAAAAATTGTTTGCCTAGTTGCTTGGCATTCCCCTTCCAATCCTTTTTTCTTGTATCCGTGATAATCCATTTACCAACTTCATTTGAATTGGTAGAGGCTGCAATTTCAGTAATCTCAAATCGCTTGGCCCAAGTTGGACGATTGTCCTTTGTAGTAGTGCCAGAGGTTTTGGGGCCAGTCTTCACTGAAGTATCTTTACGAGCACCACCAATTTTTTCACCAAAATCTTGAATCATTTCTTTTTCAGATGTTGGAGCTGTCTTCTTTAAGGCTTTTGTAGGCTCTGATTGTTCTTGCGCTGTTTCACTTCCTGCAATAGCTCCTCGTCCTGATCGTCCACCGCCAACTGTGCCAGTGTCTGGTTCATTAGGTTGCGGGCTAGTGAAGATGTCTTGTTGCTTTTCGGTTTCTTGTCGTCTGACTTGTTCATGTGTAGTCCTTAAAATTTCTGCGCCAGTAGGGTCATTCTCACCAAACAAGTTGACACCTGATTTAGTGGAAAGTGCATTATCAATATAGTATTTAAGTGCAGTGGCAACTTTCTCACGGCTTCTTGCACGAGTCAGTTTATCACCTGAGTAAAAGATTCTTAGAAAGTCTTGTGTAACTTGATCAATTTCACCTGAAAAAATATCACTTTGATTCATTAAATCAAAAACAGATCGACCTTCTCTACGTGCCTTTTTAATAAGATTTACAGCTTCCAATAAGTTGGCCGTAATATCTACATCTTTTGAAATGACACCCTGATCAACCATTTCAAGCATATTTGCCCAGAACCCTGAAACATCCATTAAGGCACCACCAATCGCCTTAATATTACTGTCAGAACTTTCAAACAAATCAGAAATCAAAGTTTGATCACCATAGGCACGTGCAACCAAGGATGCTTGAATACGACGTAAACCTTTTTGGGTCAAAACACCATCTGCACCTAATAAGCTACCTCGTTCATTCGATGATGCAATTCCATTGACATAGGATTTAACAAAGTTTCTATTCTGTGCAGAGTCAATTTCCCCACCATAAAACTGATGCAAAATAGAACCTAATTTTGCAGCATCGGATTTCGCCTGTTCACTATCGCTTAGCTCAAGTGTGGAACGTTGGTTTGCCTCACCTGTATAAGCAATACGTTCTGCAGAAGTCATTGGTGTAATACGCTCACGTACCAATACAGGCGCTGTCATACCATCAGTGTTATAACCCTGCTCTTTCAACCACTGTCGATAATGCTCTGCCTTACCTTCCATATATGCCTTAGTAATCGCCATAGAACGACCATTACCACTTTCAACAATGTTTTCCACTGAAACAATTGGTGCTCCATCAGAAGCGTTCGGGTTTTCACCAAGCAATAATGGATTTAACTGATTCGCAATTTCCGTAATTTGCATTTGTGACGCAGCGCGAGTACGGTCTCTTGGTTGTAACTCTTGAGGATAATTAGGATTAATTTGTCCATTAGGATTATTTGATGTGATTAAATCAGCAGCTTCCACTAACTTATGCTGAACCTCAAATGAACGTCCAGTTGCTGTAGTCACAACTTCCTTTTTATCAGCAATACGATCTGATTTAGGCTGAACTTTTTCACTGACTGGACGCACGGTATCATCATTATCCAACCAGCTTTTAAACTCATCTTTTGATAATGAACGAATAGGACCAACTTTCCATCCTGGATCAAAGTTAGATTTATACGCTTGCTCAGCCTCTTCTAGGCTTTGATACCCAAGCATAATTTTATGCTCATCAAATTGATCATTATCTTGATTTAATTGATCAACGATAAAGACACGTTCTGATTCAGGGTTCTTGCCTACATACACATCTAACTGTTCTTGGTCTGCCCCTTTGGTTTTTTTGATATAACCATAATGGTCACTCATCGTGTGCGACCAGTCACTACCATCAGGGTTTTTACCACTACGTGTGGAGCCACGCGGACTTTCAATAGCAATATCTAAACCATGAACCTTAATGTGGCCTTTTTTATAATTGCCTGCTTCAATTTGTGCTTGTGTAGGTGCTGGTAAATTATTACCAGAACTAGTTGCAGCTTCATTCGCTGCAACATCTATTTTTTGTTTGTGTTGTTCATTTAATTTTTGGGTTTCTACCTGTTTTAACTTACCATTCAGACTGTTAAGTTCACGTCTTAATTGGGCTTTTTGGGCCACGCTTGTTTCTGCATCAAACTTTTGTTGGGCCTCTTGAATACGTGTATTTAAATCAAGTTTTTCGGTCTCAATATCAGATGCTGTGGCTGTACTTGTATTATTGCTAACTGCACCACTGTTGCTATTTCCCTGAGATTGTAAAGAACTCAATAACTCAGGTTGCGTCGCAGCCTGTTGGCTTTCACCCAAAAAAGTACGGTAATCTGTAGGTACAGAACTTAATTGCTGACCATCTTCCTGCTCAGCTGAGTAAGTTAATAATCCTGTTGATGTCACTCCACTATCTACAGCCAAAGCCGCTGCAGATGACATAGGGCCATCATTAGGATTGATCCCCATTTGCTGTGAAGGCGTTTGGCTGGCTGGCGGTACAGCATTCAGTAAATCATCAAAGGCTGCTTCACTGCCATAACCATCATCAAAATAATTGCCCTTCGGTGCCGGTGGCGTACCTGGACTGGTTGGATTACCAGCTGCCGCATTGCCCTGATCAAAACCATTATTGTTTAATAAGTTATCAGCCTCCATTGATGGCTGATCATAAACAAAAGCTGTGCGACCTTGATTAGCCCCCTGTGGCACATTTTCACGTGGGATATATTCACCGGTCAATGCACTATTTGGGTTTGAACCTAATTGTGGAGGTGCCGATGGTAGATTAGGTGAGCCTGATTGTTGTTGGTTATCTTGTGGCCCTGTGTCAGATCGACTATTCCACCAATCACCAGTTTTACCCGCACCACTGACTGTACCGCCCATTGCCATACCAGCCAAAGTACCCATGACTGCTGCATTTTCAACACCATCATGCCAAGGCTTATCTAATGCCAAGTTTTGTAAAATTTGCTCTGAAACGGATTGAGGTAATTCTTCTAAGAAGCCTTCTGAAATTGCACCTTTGATCACAGCAGTTGGAATTGCCCTCATCGGTGTCTTAGCAATTTCTTCACCCACTTGTTGCGTGGTTAAACGCCCTGTTTGCATGGCTGTATCAACATCTGATAAGCCCATTTTCTGAGCAAGACGACCACCAGCATAGCCAAACAAGCCACCAAGGGCACCAGTAGCCACACTTGCTAGAGACTGATCTGCGGTTAATCGTCCATCTACAGTTTCTTGGCGAATTTGTTCAGCTTGGCTACCTGCCATAGCAACACCTTCACCTACAGAACCAGCCACAACAGGATTGGCTATACCAGAGGCACGACCTAATAGGCCACCAACTAGCATTGAAGGTAAAGATTCAGCAACGGTATTTGTGATAAGTGATGGGTTGTTGATGGCATTTTTTGTTATATCAACAGCATTGTCGAATTTTTTACCAACCTTTGTTGCGAAGTCGTCACCTTCCTCAATTTTTCGATTGCCAATATTTGCAGAATCTTTTAATTGTTGTTGGTATTGCTCAGACTGCCAACCTGTCATTACATTTTTGGCAGCTTTTGGGTCGTAACCAAGTTTTTCGGAAAGTATTTTACCTGTAGCACCATCGGACATCATGTCACTTAGACCGACTGCTACCTCACCTACGGCTAGCGTACCCTTGCCAAGAAAGGAAACTGCATGATCTTTTGCTTGACCAAGAAAACCTTTATCTTTCTTTTCTTTAGGTTGTGAAATTTGACCATTATCCCAATCTATCTGATTTGGTTCTTGAATAGTTCCTTTTTCCCAATCGATTTGGTTTTGATCTGACATGACGCACTCCTAATTTTATGCGTCTATCATGATTTTTATTTAGAATTTGGTCGAACCTTACAGGGGATAATGAAAAATGTGTTACTAGTTTATATAACGTGTAAAATATAACTCTCTTAATTCATCGAAATTTCTGGAGGTAATGGATCATCATTTTTATATGATAATTCATCTAAATTAAATCTCTTATATTGCTTTAATGTACCAACAGAAACCTGAAACTCTGTCACAGTTTTTGTCTCTCCCACATTCATCTTAGCCTCTATTAATGCCTCTTTATACTTATCGGTTATGGAATTAATAGCTTTTAAGTCTTCATCTTCTAAATTTGGTACAACTAAAGCCAATAAATCAACAAAATAATTTTCACCATCTGCAATTTCCTTGTCAGGATAAACTTTTGCATATATTCCGATTAAGTTGTTACTTACCTTTGATACAGCTTTTTTACGCTTGTCTTTTTTCCAAGCAGCGTCTATTCGACGATCAAACTCTGTTGGAAACGCAGGGCGTTTGTATCTAGATGCTAACCAATCAATATAGAAATTTAATTCCTCTTGAGTGAATTGAATTTCCAGGTTTGGTAAAATTCCTTCAGGAATATCGTCTTTAATTATACAAATTTTTTCAAAAGCAATTAAAGTGACATACTTATTTCCCTGTAAAGATTCTAGAGTGCAATTCAATTTTCTAGGGTTTTTGTTAAAGCAAAAATTACCAAAACCAGGGTCTTTATCTACATATCGTGCAATAGAAAATTCAATCACTAAATCTGAACTATTTGCCACATCACACGAACCTGATGCAACAATCAATAAAACATCATCGGCAAATAACTCTGATTTACCAGCTAAATCTAATAAATGGGCGACATCTTCAGGCTTAACAATACAACCTTGCAACCAACCACTTTCTTCCATCCAATGTCGCACAATTCAAACCTCAAATTAAATCAGTTTCACCAATAGATTGATGCATTAAACGATTGCCAGCGAATAATATTTTTTCGCTATCACTATTTGAATCCTGTAACAGATCTTTAATAGTCTTACCATCTAGTACAGGACTATTTAATTTAATGTTGTCTGTAGGAAACTGTGCACCCTTCCAATTCTTTGCAAGAATGTATAACTCAAACATTTTTTGAGTTTTTTCCTTATTTGGTTCGGATTCGTACTTTTTCCAATTGAGTAAAGTTTTCCTTGTAACTCCAATACTTTTAGCAAGTTCTTCTTCTGTTAAAGAAAAAGTTGATTTAATGAAATCAAGATTTTGCTCAAGAATAGTTGTTTGCTTATTAAGAATTGTATATTTTTGGCCAGTTCTTGAATGTTCAGCCAACCAAGCAAAATTAGGCGAAATACTACCAGTTGAATAGTGATTAGGTTCTGATACTACATGTTGAACAAACACTGAACCCGAATGATCACTTAATGCCCTGATGTTCAGTACTGTAGATACAGTGAAAGCTGCTATATCCATTATTTCCAAACCTCCCGACCTTCAAAAGTTGTAATTTCCCAGAAAGCTTTCCTAGTAATTAAGTGTAACTCTTCCATTTTATTTGAAATAAAGTCTAACTCAAATAATTGAGTCTCTCCTTCAGGCTGCCAATAATGATCAAAATCTAATAAAATTCTTTTACTAAAGTTTGTGTCCTTATGAAAAGTAATTGGAGACTCAACTAAATCTTGCCATACAGGTAAATTGAGTACGCCATATAAACTTCTAATTGCAATAATACCTGCTTGTGTTTTATAAATAGTCTCATTAATCCGATGAACCTGATCTCCTACGCCATCCATGCTCCCAGCTTCACAAACTACTGATTGAACATACGATTCAATAGGTTCTTCTTTATTTTTTTCAATAATAGCATCAGAATAACGTAATCCTACTCTTAATAGGAGCGTTGGTTTAACTTCCTGGATTAAGAAATCGAGAGCTTTTTTACAATCATTCCAAAAATTAGGAAAGCGTTCATACTCACTACTGAGAATAACTAATCGACTTCTATCAAGAATTATTGCCCGTTTTTTATTACTTGACAAAAACACCCATCCAGTTGAGCTATTTACACGTATACCTTGTTGCTCAATTATCATTTCTTGTTGTTCTGTTGTTGAAAAAAGAGGGAAATCTTGTCTCAAAAAATTCTGAAATGCAGGGATGTAATTTTCCATTTGTAGAATGCTTGAGAAACGGAATTCTGCCAAAACAACAACTAGAGGTTGATTTGTTAGTTTTTCATATTTACTCATAGTTTTTCACAAGATTACCCAATTTATAAAGTATATATTACCCATAAAATTACCCAATTAAAATCATATCTGTATCTTCATCGTAATTTTCGTTTAATTTTTTTATAAAGGCATCTTAATATCAATAATATATTGACTTAAGTTGCCTATATAGTCTGAAACCATCGTTAAAATTGCTTTATATTTACTGCTGAACCCAATTTTCACCATCCCAAACAGCAGTCTTATCACCTACCTTTGAAATTGTACCTACCGCTCGTTGTGGAGGATTCCCTTGTGGCGTATCAACAAATTGCCGTGTCTGAGTATCAAACAAACGTTGCGGTTGAGTGAGTGTTCCTCCAGCTTTGTCATCCCATTGTTGACCACCACCCACAGTCATATAACGGTCTTTACCAGTATCTGCTTTATTACCTGCATAACGATTAATTTTTTCTTGAATGGATTTACGATCTTCATCCGATTTCGCAGCATCATATTGCTCGTACAATTTCTCTAATCGTGCTGAGTTACGAATACCAAAACCTTTTTCAGTGGCATTAAGATTAAATTCTCGATTCGCTAAATCATTGGTTGCTTGGAATTTTTGTGCATCAAAGCCTAAATTTGCATTAAATCGGTTATTAGTACCTTGCTCACCTAGTTCCGTACGATAGTTCTGTCCAGCTTGCCCCATGGCTTCACGCTGTAAAGCAGCAACGTTGTTCGCATCGGTTTTGTATACATCATTTGCACGGTTAGAATATCCCATTTGGAGATCATTAATTTGATTTCGTTGGCTTGCTGTTAATCCTTTTGAACCTGGGATTGGTGCGCTTACTCTTGCAATTTCAGCTTGTAATTGCGCTTCTTGTTCAGATGTACGAACATCAGGTAATCGTGGGCGACCACCATAACCTCGCATACCCAAGCCTAAATTCATTTCACGTTGAGCAATTGCATTTTGAATCTGTTGTTCAGTCGGTCCCATTTCTTGAGTATTTTTCATGAAATTTGCCACACCTTTAGGATCATTTACAGGTCTTACTTTGAATCCTAGTCCTTCACCTTCTCGAACTCCATCTGCGCGCGCTTGGGCTGCTGCACTAGGATTAGCATAGCTAAAACTGTTTCCTTTTTGTTGAATAGCATAAGGATCAGAGTTCTGTACAGATCTTGATGGAGTTTGAACTTCAGGCTGTGTTTGTGTGGTAGGTGGTGTTTTATTATTACCAAATGGATTATTTACAACAGTATTTGGATTATTTTGTTTGGTATTAAATTCAGGTTGAGCTGCCTTTGCTTCACTTGCAATACGTTGTTTGTCTGCATAAAACCGACCAGCTTGTCCCAGTGTCATTGCATTTCCTAAATCTGATGCAGCACCCAATGCGCGGACACCTAAATCCTTAGCAAAGAGCATTCCGTTGGAATCTTCAGGATTATAATCACCCAACCCAAAACGCTCACGATACTGCTCCGTTGGTGTATCTGCAACTGCAAACCCTGTGCTTGCTAATGCACCCACTGTACCTAATTTACCCAGTCCAGTATTTGCAGCACGATTAATACCTTGACGCAATGAATTAAACCTTGCGCCAAAACCGCCACCTTGTGTTGGTGCTGGATTGCTTGGACTTGCTGATGGTGAGCTGGTTGTTGATGGTGTATTTACTGTTGTGCTTGGTAAAGATCTATTCACATCACGAGTGATACCAGATACATCACGCATTTGTGGTCCACCAATTCTATTTTGTTGTGCACGACGAATATCATCTGCACTTGGGTAGGCACTTGGTACCAGTCCACCATTTGCAAAAAATAACTCAGGTTTATTTTGACCAGGCTTGAAACCCAATTGAGGTTGATCAACAGGTACATGTGTTTGATTTTTCATGGCATCAAGTGTTTGCACACCAACCGAATGAACTTGGTCAGGCGAGAGTTGGAACTCACCGTTACTGAGATTAACTGGCGTGGGACTCCCCATATTTTTTAAATTATTGGTACCAATCTGCTGAGTAGAATCAGCAGGCATAATATAGCTACCTGCTGGAACATTTTTTTTAATATCATCAGAAGTGCCAGTACCTGCACCTTGAATTAGTCCATTTTCATCTTGCTTTGAACGTTTTTTTAAGCCGTACATGACACTTATTCCAATATAAATATCATGTATGGTTAATCAATCTAAGCTATAGGCGTTAGCCTTACAGGGTTAGTACGAGTAATTATGACTCGTACTTGTGCTAGAACTTTCCGATACGCTCCCCCCAATCGAAGCACTAGCACTGATCCCAGCAGAAACATGCATCGCTGACATCGCACCTGCTGCCAATTGAGATGAAAACTGCCCCACTGCTTTGGCTGCTTCTAATGCAAGTTGTGCTTTTTGTATCGCATTTTGCATCTTGGCTTCATATTCTTTTAATTGCATTTCAGAAAATGCAATATTGGTACGAACATTCATATCTGCATATCTTGCTTTTGTCTCAGCATTTGCAATCTGGGTACGAAGTAGCATGTCATTATATCTTGACTGAGTTTCAGCAAATGCAATATTGGTTCGGCTGTTCATGTCAGCATAACGTGCTTGCATCTCAGCATTTGAAATAGAAACGCGTGACTTAGATTCAATATAACGGTTATAAACATCTGCATTCGCAATCGTCGTTCTTAAACTTAGGTCTGCATAACGTGAATGTGCTTCTGATACCGCAATCGCTGTACGTGATTTCATGTCAGCAAATCGAGCCAATGATTCACTATTTGCAATGCCAACACGCATTCTCATTTCAGCAAATTTGGCTTGTGCATCAGCAAAAGAGATTTTAGTACGTGATATTGAGTCAATAATGCTGGCTTGAGTATTTACTCTGGATGTTTCAACGTCGGCTTGTGCTTTAAACAATTCAACTTGTGAATTAAATGCTGATGTATTGCTTTGAACAACACCCATTTTTGCATCAATTTCCGCCTTGTACGCTTCAATATTTGCTTGATATTCAGATATTTTTACACGTGCAGCTTCAAGGTTGAGTTCAATCTGCTTAGATTTAACATTGGCTTTAGCAGATACGCCATCTACAGTTGCTGCATACATACGAGCAAGAGATTCATACATGGATGCTTTGGAAGTTTCAGCCTTGATTTGAGAATCATATGCTTCGACTTTAAGCTTTTCAGCTCCAATCTGTTCAGAATACGCTTGAACCTCAGATTTATATGCATCAAATTTAGTCGCAATCAATCCAGCTCGTGCAGTCGCACCTTGAACCAATGCTTTATATACCTCAACATTGGTCATAACTGCTTCAATTTTGGCTTTAAAAACATCAACTTTTTGTTGGTTGAGTTGTCCAATAACTGCCTGCGCATCAAGCATTGCTTTGTAAGCACTGATTCGTGAAATGGTTGCATCAATTTTAGTTTTATAGACTGTGATCAAACTTTCAAATGCAGAATTTTGAGCATTAAAAATACTAATCTGAGCATTTAGCACACTGATTTTACTGTCAATTTGAAACTTAACTAATTCCATCGTATTAGAAACATAAGCAAGCCACATATCTTGCTTCATTTTTTCCAATGCCATACCTTGGGAAGTTAAGAAACGGATATGTTCAAGTTGTTTATCAAAAGACTGAATTAAAATATCACGATTTAAATCCGCAATAGCAAGTTTACCTTGATCACGAATGTCACTGACCTGCTTTGCCAACATCCCTTGTGGCATTGAAAAACCACGACTTGCCCACTCCGTTACAGCTTCTTGTACTGATCGTTCAGTTTCTCGGCTTGTACGTTCTCTAGCCCGATTAAATAATGATTGCTCAACTGCAGCTGGTAAACCAAGACCTGTATGGCTTCCATCTAGCCATGAACGGATTTCTAATACCAATGGTTTAATTGCACTCTCAGTATTAAAAGCATAATAATCTTGCTTAACAACCTGACTGGCATCAGATATTAAAGCATCTATGTTATCTGGAATTGCTATATTGAACTCAGGTGGTTGACCTTCAAATACAGGAATTTCTTCATATTTGAAATCAGGCAATTGAATTTTTTCCATTGCATCCATTTCTGGAATGACAATGGTTGGGGCATCAGGCATTTCAACATCGTCACTAATTTCAGGTCTTAATGGAACCGAAATGACATCCATACTTGGTGCTGTGGGTAAATTTAAAATTGGTGCTTCTGGAGTTGCTGGTAATTCCAGATCGCTTAAATCTAAATCCTTGATTAAATCACTTAAATTAATCTTATCTGGTAAGGTACCTGCATCAAAATTTTGCACATTAAAAGTTGGTGCTGTTGGTAGATTAATTGCTGTGTCAAATTCAGGGATCAATGATGCATCAATAAAATCAGGTGTAGATAAATCCTCTGAAAAAATTGGAGCATCAGGAATATCTATATTTAAACCAGTAAATTGAGGACTCACGATCTCTTTAGGTTGTTCAATATCAAGATCAATAATAGGAGGTACTGGACGCTCAATATTTAATTCAGGTGCTTTTAAACCCTCTAATGGTTCAAAACCAGACTCACTAGGCTTAGCTAGATTTGATGGTGGAGTAATTTCTGCAACAGAAATTTCAGTAAGATTACTTAAAGCTTCTGATACATCACCTGCATAACTATTGACTTTGCGCTCAAAATAATCGAGTTTTTCTGTGACTTCTTTCGTCACAATATCAATCTGAGGAACTGTAACTGTCATTTTTAAACTCTCCGTTTTGTAGCAGATACATCAATATTTAAATCATTGATATAGCCATGCTCACCTGATATTTTGATTTCAAATGCAAAATGACGACCACGTAAACCCCGACCAAATAAAACACGGCCATTGGTCAGATAATCAGCTTTCTCTGTAGGCAATAAATAGTAATAGGTTTGCTTGGTACCACTTTGAGTAGTGCTCACACCAATTTCCAACTTTCTGGTATTTCCAGATAGTTCATATTCAAGGTAAGCCCCTAAAGGATGAACTAACTGTCCTTGACCTAAATCTAATTGTCCTGTTACCAATTTTGCTTCGATTAATTCTTTGGCATCCAATTGATGTACACCATCTTTAGCAACACCATAGAGCACACCATTAATTACAGCCAATTCACTAAAACCATAATCTTGGTAACGGCTCATTGCCCATGTATCGACATTTGCTGTCCATGCATATCCATATTGCTTTTCTTTTGAATAATCATCTTCAATAAAAACAAGGTCATTGACTAGTTGCTTGGCAATATTTTTCCCTTGATTAAAATCAAATGTCATCAATGTTTCATTAATTTTTTCTTGTGATTTACGTTGTTGCTTTAGCAACTCATTGATGTTGATAGTATCAATGACACGTTGTTTTGCCTTTATACGCTGCGTATATTGTTCTGAGTATGTAACATGATCCTCAATAAAATCAGAATATCGAGTGACACAACTGTCCTGTACCTTCAATGTTTCAGTAATCACTGATCGTGATATTTTTTTTAGTCTATAATTTTCTTGATAAATAATATGCTCATTCGTAAAAGCTCGTAATTTAGACTTTAAAGAAGTATCTAAAACATCAAGTACATCAGTCATTGAATCTTTAAAACGAGCGGTTGCCTTAAAATTCTCTTTAATTTTTAAGGCTTCATTTAATTTAGACAGACTATATTTTTTAGTGTTGAGATTTTCAGCAATTAACAATCGCTCAATATTTATATTTCGTTGTTTATCTTTTTGTGTTGATGTAGAGCTAATATTATCTTGAATCAATGATTTTGCACGTAGGCGGTTTTTAAAACCATCAGAAACGATAATTTGATCATGGATAAAATCTACATGGCGTTTACGACCTGTGAAACGATCAACCACATTGATTTCATCTTTAACAGGGAAAATAGCAGAATCAACCAATTCATCTGTAATTATAACAACATCACCAGACAACACAGAGAGCCGATATAGAGAATCCTCTTTAATTCTAATGAGTTCTTCAGTGACTGCTTTAGATTTTCCTATCGTATTATTGGAATACGCAATCGTCTCCTGAATATCATCACGATATAAGGTCATTCGTTAATTACTCCAATAAAATGATATGCAGACTTATGTTCGACTAAACTACTGTACCCCCATTTATAACGAAGGTTATTTTCATTAGTTTCAGATATGTTGGCATACTCACTATCTCCAAATACAACCTTACAGGCATCTCTATAAAATACATTTCTATACTCATCTGGTGACATATAAAAATACCAGTCTTGTGGTATTTGACTATGCACTTGAACAGGTATTTCACTTATATCAACGTACAATGAACCTGTTGTATTACTTGGCTCAGTGCTTGATATTGCATACCCTTTAACTTTTGGAGCTCCCCCACCACCATTATGATTCCATTGATTTGTGTCAGGATGAACCAGCCAAGTAATGTCATAGGGTAAACCAGGTAACCAACTGCCTTGATCCGCAAAGTCTGAATACTCTGAAGGGTTATAATTTTCTATTTCTACCCAAACAGGACTACCATTCACAGGATATGGTTTCCCTGTCATTTTTTCTAACCCACCAGCCCAAGCGAAAATAGAATCATATGTCCAATAACGGTAGGAAGTCGGATCACGCATGGAATACAGGCTTAATGACTCAGAATTACTCTTAGCAATAATGCTATTTTTCTTAGCGAGTAATGCTGTATTACGTGTTAAATATGGAATGCATATCGCAATGTTGATTGCTTCACTCTCAGTACGATTACTTTTTGTTAAATGCGTATAATATCTATTACGCCACAACGTACCAGGTCGCCAAAAAGGAGCATCAAAACTAAAAAAAGGCTTACTATCAAAACCTTTATCTTCACCTTTAATTGTTGTCGTAGTTACAACCGGCGTAAATACCTCTCTAAAATCAAAATCTGTGGTATAGAAATAACCTTGAGGTGACGAACTACCAGAGCTTTCTGTTTGCTCCCACGAACCCACTGTCATCATTGGTTCATAGTTGCTCTCTATTTGTTTTTGATATCCACGCCAATCAACAAAATATTTGATCACCTTTAAACTATTGCCAACATAATAGCCATACATAATGGTGTCGCAATTAGGTTTCTGTTTTGGCACAGCAGATGCACCAAAATCAAATGAAATGCATCCCCCAATTTCAACCATAGGAAATTTAATCTGTGGTTGAAATTTAGGTTTTGCATTGTGATATAAAAAACCTTTTGCCACCTGTGAAATATTTCCATGCAGTGATGCAATAGGCTCTAGCTCAAGATTGTCCCAATAACGAACATCATTACCTGTCACACCGAGCGGATCATGTAAACTTGTTAAAGCACGTTGAAAAATATCCTCGGTATTAACTCGACGCAATTTATAAAGAATTGCTAAGGTTTTCTGATCACCTTTTGGCAGAATTTCATAGAGTTTGGATAAATAATTTGAGATAAATTTGGCTTTTTCACCTGTAATTTTAACTGCTTTCAACCACCCTTGATTTTCAGCAGGTGAAAATTCACAGCGTAATTTATATGCGACACCAACTGCTATCCCCTCATTATTATAAGTGTAAGCAGTGTTAAAACCTTCAGAGCCTTTAAGGTTAAGTGACCAACCACATGCAGGTGAATAATATATATGTGAGTAAAAATCTGCTGTATCACAAACTTTAATAATCGCACCTGCTCTACGCCATGCTTCAAAGTCTTTACCTATTGGAAATGTCTCACCACTCGGCATAGCAGAAAATCTATTCAAAATATTAAGGATTTCTTCATCACCCACTTCTTCAACATACTCACGAAAAGCTCGCGTTGCAGTCACTGGAACAATAGGCATTGGCATAGCAAAAACGCCATTGGATCTAATTCTTATTAGCCATGGTTTATTTGCTGTATCAAAAACAATACCATTGGTGCTATGAAATTTATAATCATACTGAAATGCCCCATCCAGAGGTGGAATACCACTGTAAGCTGGCAACCGAATACCCTCAATTTCTTGGACTATACGTTCCATATATTTTTCAGGTATTTGAATTCGTGATTTTTCAAATGGTAGATCAGGCAGATTATTAAAGTCTTGTCGTCCATAACCACCCACAATTTGCATGACTTCAGCCATTGCTCCGCTATACCATGTAGGACGTTGTTGCACATACTGCGTGGTAATGAAGTCACTAAAACTGTTTTGCGGTATAAATTCAGGTACTATCTGAGCATTAGGCTCAATAATAAAACGTTGTAAATTTAATTCTTTATTGGGTAATGTTTCATTAGAATAATTGATTAAACGTCTACGGCTTTGTTCTGTAAGTTTAAGACCTAAGCCTTCTTCTTTTCTTATTCTTGCTTTTGTAATGACACCACTATAGAGCATTGGCACATAGACTTTTGCCAAACCATCTGATTCAAACTCATCTAATGATAGCTCTTTGTGAGCAATCGCTTTTAACATCCCTCCCATATCTTGCAATATGACGTAACCGCCATCAGGCAAGTCTTTTACCTGCCTAATGCTGTCTAAATTTGAGATGGCTTTTTGATTACTTAATTTTTTAAGCTGGTGGTCAATGAACAAACTATCATTTTCAGTGAGTTTGCCATTGACCACTAAAAGCCCATATGGACGTGGACTATGCATCTGTTACGCTGCAGTAAAACTCAGGCGATACCCAATTTCATATTCATCATCATTTTGGAATACACGTGCTGCTGTATATTTTGATGCTGAAATTAAGGTACCAGTTGTGCCACCTTTTGTACTATTGGTTAACATCGCAGCACCTGTCACTGTAAGTTGTGAAGATGTTGCAATAGTCACTTTAGCTACCGTGTTGAAGTTATCAATTGAATTGGTTGATGTATTTTGCGGTGTCCATTGTGGACGTGTTGCAGATGTATAACCTTCAGTCATACTCACAATTTCAGCTGCAACAGATGCAAAGTTTGCTGCTGTCCAATTGGCTGCTGGTGCTGTTGCACCACTGAACAACGCAAGATAGTAACCTGCTGGCTTTGCTGTTGTCCCCATTGCAACATTAAGCAAATGCGCAAGACCTTCATTCACCACTAGGTTGTGAGTTGTTTGCCACTCACCGCCATTAATACGGTCAAAATATTCACCTTGAGCTAAAATTCCTTGTTTTGGAAAATAGATGCCTTGCTCTGTCATCTGGTAGTTTTCCGCTTTTAAATCATTCGCCAGTTCTTTCGTATTCATCATTAGATACCATGTAAGTAAACAATGACATCACGTTACAATGGTTGTAACCCTTCTCCCTAGCCTTACAGACCTACCAGACTTTGCAGTGATACCTTTTAATATTCCAGCTTGTAGTTCGATAATCTGACCACTTGATGTTCCAAGAATATAACCATTCTCTGCCAACCATAATGCAGTCGTATTGCCACCCTGAGATATATCAGAACCAATATCATTATTGTCAATTTCAATCGCACTATCAGGTACTGGTGCATGAGAGGTCTTAGACTGAAATGTCATTTCTGCTGGATTAGTTCCTGTAAGAAAAACAACATGGGTGACTTGACCAACCCAAATACCGCCATCAACTGGCAGAATAAAAGTAATGCGTTGTGGCATAACGACAAAGCCAAACTTTTCATCATGAAGATGATATGCCAGTGGCTCTGAAAATCTGAGTATATTTTTATCTGCAGTTAGCAAACGACCTTGCCAATATTTCATATATCGACCTGTTGGCATAGGCGATAAACCATTAAAACGAGCTGTCATACCCAAATCTAAGCTATTAATTGTGATTGAGCTTGTATTGATTGGATGATCAGAATGATGCAATAGCTCTCCACCATTACGGTCTGTCACATAAATTCTGACATGCGTAATGGACTGATCGAAACAGTAAGGTAAATTTATTTGAATACTTGAAAATGATGGATCATCAAGGTTGCTATTCGATGTAAGATTGATTTGATCTGATGCAATTTGTGACAAAGCTGATTCTTGTTCATCACGCAACCATGAAATTGCCACACTGTAAGTTCCACTTTTCAATGATCCGCCACTATCTAGCATATTCAACATTGGTTTAGCAGGCGTATCAATTGCTAATGAACGAACATTTTTCCCATCATACACCCATAGACCCAATTCACTTGCAATATAGACAAGATTATTGATGACTTCATAACAGAGTTGAGTATGACCAATTTTTGCTAGCACCTCAGGTTGCCATGTTTGCGGATCTAATTTAACAAACTCACTTTCTAATGTTGCAAAAACATCATGATGTAAAGGACTTTGCCAAATATTCTGAAACCTCAAAGGCGAAACCTGCTTTGAACCTTGTCGCAATCTAACTCGACCTGTATCAGTAATATCAACATTAACAGCATCACGTAAATATAATTTAGGTGAATCACCACCTTGTTGTAGCCCATCATCTGCTACAACATTATTCATACCAGCAATGGGAAATAATTTTTTAGCTGCCATTTTAAAAAGCCCCTTTCCTAAATTGATCAGCATTACCATCTGGACGAATGTAATGTGCTGCTGGCTTGATATTAGGCACTGCTAGTAATAAAGCATCAACCCCCATAGGCTTAATCAACAGTTTTGGTTTAGGTAGCTCTTGGCGAACAACGCGCATACGTTGATCAAATTGTTTGTAGTCATATTCCATGACAAAACTTTCAAAGCCTTGCGTTTCAACATTTCTGACTTTTAAGGAAATGAAAATATTTCCAAATACCTCATTTTCAAAACCACCATAATTCCCCTTAACTAACACACCAATACGTAAACCTTGCCACATAAAAGCGGTATCACCACTTTTCCTCGTTCCCATTTGCAGGTGGTTACTACCAACAGTTTTGATCGTGCGATTAAAAAAATCTACAGTAGGTCTATTTAATGTAGGCGAATTGAGACCATTTGGCTTGATAAAAAATGCACCACCATAAGGAGTATTTAATGATGGCTGACCAAAGTTCTGCATATTATTTGAATCAAATTGAATTATATTTTGATCAAAAGGGCCAACAACATGAAATCCAACACGCTGACTTCTAAACCCGAAGTCTTTCAAATTAATATAACGTTTTCTTAACTGAATTTTGTGTCCATCACTAAAATAACTTTGGTTGCCTAAACCAACAAATAATTTTCTATGTCGTAAAGTTATATTTAAATTTCCAAAAACCTCACCAGCAGACTGTGATGGACCTTTGCTATTGATTGGATAAAACTCCCCTTTAGATTCAGGATGATTAGCGATTGCTTGTTTTGGAGTATCTTCTGTTACCCAAATTGTCCATGGTGATATTCTTGGTTTTGTATTTTTAATCTGTAGAAAATCACCCATTGTAGGTACAATAATTTTTCTGTTTTTTAGCACTACAAAGGGGTTACCAATCGTCAGTTCCTGCAAACCAGGTTTAACCAAAATCCCATTAGATTGTGTGTGATGACTACCATAACCACTCGCCACAAATCCATTTGGAAATATTACGTTAGATTTAACTATAGGATTTGAAACCTGATATATTGGTATTTTTATACCATGCCCATTCGATGATTCAGTATCTCCATCTGCAATCAAGCTATCTAACCAAACATATTGTGGATAATAAGGAGGAACACCAGTCTTAATGACTGTGTGCTTAGGTATGACCCATTGAGTAAACCCACTGACTGAGAATTGCCGATCCCTAAATGCTACTTCACTCCTACCCCATACAACAGTTTCATTACCTAAATGTAATAATTCACGCCATTGCGTACGAATACTAGCCTGCCCAAATTCTTCGCTATTACGACCTCTAGTGCCTAATTCTGGTGTAAGATTTTTAATTATTGGTGTGCCATAAGCATCTCTTAATGTCCAACGTGGAGTAATGATATTCCAGTGAATACTTAGAGATGGATTACCAAAAGCTTGATGATCATCAAAACGCCCAACTTCCTCGATATAACGTGTGTATAAATGCACTGAATGGATAGGAATATATAGGGGTGCAATCGTATAGCGTTGTTCAAACTTTAAAGTCCTGATTCGGTCAGCAATCATTGGTTTGCCCATCTCAAGGCTTTCAAAATTACCTATACGATTGAAATATCTTCGGGTATTGACAATGCTTACTACACCAAATTCATCAGTCATAAAGCCTTTTTGAGCAACAACAAGTGCGGCATTATAAATCACCGACCAACCACTAAAGTAAGGTGAATCCAATCCCTCTACCCTTACATATCGCACTCGATCAGCAATCATGGATTTATCAAAAGATTGGCAATCAAAACCCATCAGCAATAGTGGTCGGGCTTTATTTTCAATAAATGGCTCTGCAAATCGAGCTACATCACTACCAATTACGCCAATGGTTTTATTTCGATTTTGAATCCCTGTCCAACCCACCCATTTAGGCGGTGTTAATCCACTATCAACGTCATAGTACATTTCAATGTATTGACGTAAATTCCAAAACTTATGCGTACCAAAACGATGACCTGCTTCTTGGCCTGTTGTTAAGAATCCATTTGGTTTTATATATTTTTCCCATAAATCTACAATTGTTAAACCAAAGGGATTGATGAAACCTTGCGGATAAATCGACTGGCTTTCAGGGATAATTCGGCTACCAAATAGTGTTGCAACATATCCAAAAGTTTGAATATTTTGTGTTCCACCAACACGATGATTAGGAATTTTAGGATAATCAATCGCTAGAGGTGCAATGAAACGCACTGCATAAGAAATCCATGTGCTATTCCCATAAACAGAATGAGTTAAACCTTTAGTAAGTAGCACTCTGCGCCCATGTTCTACACGTGGCGTACCGTATTCATCATTAAGGATGCCTGTTGGCTTTAAATACCTTGTAAAGTGCCAAACATTAATCCCACCAAACAGTAAAGATTCACGCCCCAACCCTGCATAAATAGAACGCGTTTTATGTGAAATCCATGTAGCGCCAAAAATATTTTGATTATTTCCACTAGGTTTTAATTCTGGTGTTTTTGTTAAAGTTGGTTGACCAAATTTAGGTTGATAAAATCCACTTGGCTTAATGGTGCGAATACGATAACCAATTACTGCATTTAAGCCAATAAAACTATTAATTCCAATGGGCGCAATAGAAGGAGTTTTATTTTTTACTTGGTTATTACCAAAAGACTGATGGTTAAATCCCTTTTGGACAATACTTCTGAGGTTGCTTTCAACCGTAGACCAATCACCAAACGACTGTGATTCGATGCCATATATTTTCAAGACTCTGCGATTATTGCGAATGGCAATATCACCAAAAACACCACCAGGTATTACGGTATTTACACCTGTCACCCCAATTTTTTGAGTAGGGTCAAATACTTTCGGATAGCCTGAATTGAAAGCATCTATATAGTTTGGTTCTAAGTATCGTGGACTATGTGATACCCACGCTACACCATAACTTGTTGCCAAAAAACCTTTAGGATGTGGTGGAAATTGTACTAAAGCATTTCCCCAAAGTGTAGCTACTTGTGATTTTGCATAAATGATACGAGGTGAAACATTAGGACTCGGTACAGCGAGTGATGGTATTCCGCTTAACCCTATATATTGATTGGCTTTAGTATTAACCACTTTTGGATTTGTTAGTACACTTGAATTAAATCCAATAGGCTTTACATATTTAACTCCCCCTTGTAGATATGCATTACCATATAAAGCTGCACTGATTCCACGACTATTTAAATTTAAGTATTGTCTTAAATTATAAATTTTTAATGAACCATTAACTATAGAAGCATTAAAACCTATAGTTTTGATTTCTTTATTTTTATTGATAATATTTGGTAAACCAAATACAGAACCATTAAAACTTAACCCACTAATTTTTTGAGATTTATTGTATAAATTAGCTGTTCCATAACGAAATGTATCAAAACCTTTTGAATTAATATAACTATATCGATGTCTAAGGATATAATTACCTTGCTCTAGACTTTCCCAAGATTTAGGAAAACAATATTGAGTATCATCAGGAGGAGTTTCACCATCTTTAGTAAAGTTAAATTTTAGTTTTTTTCCATTGGGTGGTATATACACATCACCAGAAAAATTAAATTTTAGCTTTTTACCATTGGGCGGAACATAGTCCATATATTTACCTACTCCACTTCAGGTAGAATATTTGATAACACTAAATCATTAAATCCTTCTAGTTGGCACACAACATCAAACTTAAGATTTTTATTAAGTGAATCAAGTTCCCATGATCCAGATTCATCGGTAATTAATTTTTTTATACATATTGCTGGATGCGGGTAAAGTACAGACTCCCTTAAATATATAAGAATCTGAGCACCTTGCACAGGAGTACCCTCAAGATAGACACCACCTAGTGGGAAAATCCCCCCCAATACTGCTTTCCCACCTAAATCTACAGGGTGACTATCTAAAAAACCAATTAATGGCAAGCTAGGAATAGTGTAATTTTCAAACAATACTCTATGGTTATATTGGCTAGTATTATAAGTCTTAATCATAAGTAAGATTCTCAGCCATTATAGGTCCATCAAGAATCGGGCGATATCCAAGACTCCCAATTTGTGCAACAAAATAAAATTTATCATTTGTTTTATCTACAAGAGTATAACTCCAAGCACCATTTATATTTGGTACAACCACTGCAACCTTATCAAATGTATCAGCACTTAAAACTACAACTTTACGAGAAGCAGAACCATCTTGTAGTTTTGATACTCCGAATAGCGCTTTATTTGGCAATAACTCTTTAACCCCACTAACTATGGTTAAAGCTGTTGCAAAATCAATAAAGCGATGTATTACTTCCCAATTATTGTCTTCACTTAATCCCTCTAAAACAAAATCCTTTGGTCCATTTACTGGATTATTGTTGAGAGAAATGAATATTTCACATGCGTATTTTGGTGTTGTAAGATCATAACGAATCCAAATGTTAGGGTCACTGGATGCTGAAGCCCATCGTGTAGAATCATCACCATCAAATGCATTACTAGCATTATAATCAGCACTAAATTCTGTAGATGCTGAAGCAACTCCATCTCGAAGTATTGATTCACCTGTATTATCCAGTATTTTCAATGCAGTAATTGCAATTAATCCAACTAAACCATCAATTCTTTTTGAGAAAACTAATCTAAAAGATACATACTTGCTAGCTTTCATTAGAGATTACCCCATAAACATCTTCGTTCTTCCAATAACCCTTTTCATCATGCCAAATTGAATAAGCATCAAAGAGCCACTGTTCACCATTGGATTGAATACAATCCTGCATCCAACCAACAATCCATTCCATAACATTGCCGACATGACCATATTTGATGCCAGCGACTTCTACTGCATACATCTGGAACTTTGGTAAATGAATCAATATATGCCACTCAATCTTGGTAAGTTCTTCACTTTTTTCTTCAATATCATTGGCATATAAATCAGCTTTAAAACCTTCAACACCTACGGCTTGCGTAGGTGGTTTAGGGTTATTTTCCATATTCACACCTTGAAAATTTTATTTGTTCCGTTGTCCCAAGTCACAATGATGTCACCGCCATTAGGCGTGATCGGTAAGCCGGTGGCTGTATCAATGAAGGCAATTAGTGGTGATGTTGCTTCTACACCAGTATCGGCATAGATAATGATG
The DNA here is from genome assembly GCF_003268405.1 of Acinetobacter sp. CFCC 11171. Classification (NCBI taxonomy): domain Bacteria; kingdom Pseudomonadati; phylum Pseudomonadota; class Gammaproteobacteria; order Moraxellales; family Moraxellaceae; genus Acinetobacter; species Acinetobacter sp. CFCC 11171. Next base: position 220,713 of record NZ_LQXP01000001.1, read on the forward strand.
GCTTCAATGGATGCACCTGTTACCGAAGTAAAAGTCACATCAGCCGCATCGGCTGCGCCACCAGTGGTTGCTTTTGATGTGAGCGTGACCGGACCTGCAATACGTGCCGATGTTGGAATATCAGACAAATATTGGTGAACCGATGTTTGCGGTGTGTACGCACCTGTATCAACCAAGATGACTTTAATTGTGTCAGTCATCCAGTTAATCTGTGCTTCTAAAAAACGCTGACGTGCAAAGTCATAGAGTGTGTTTGCCATGTGCTTGAGTCTCCGTAGCTGAATCGGAAGCACTCATGCGCTCATGTTTAATTTCAATGTGATTATCTGCTTCAACACAAATTCGAGCCAATTGTCCTGATTTTTTGATCAATTGAACTTTGGCACCGCCAATGTAAAGCGTATCTTCGGTCTTTAAATCAATTGTACGTTTGCCCATCTTTGTGCATGATTAAATAAAATAAGTAAGATCATTATGTAAAAAACCCCTGAAAAGCTTTAGCCTTACAGGGGTGCTTATGTCACAAGCAAGTCATGGCATGAATGGAATAACGTTATGCGGTATATCCTCACGAGTAATGCGTCGCAAATCACTATCAGGACGAATACCGAAATAATCTGTAAATTCTTGCTCTGCTAATGCTGACCGATTTGGATCAAAGAATTCTGCATCTGGTACCTTAAATGCTTGGTGTAGTACCCACTGAATCAATTGAACATGGTGAATTTGGTTAATTTCTGGAACATCGGTATCCTTTTCCATTGGTAACAATGGCACACGATAGCCTTCTAATTGTAATTCACCATCTACATCAGGAATTGGAACAAGGCGAATACCTGTATCATCCTGAACAATGTGTTCAGGTTTACCCTGTTTCACTCGCCAATTCTCACCATCATAATAATGATCGAGTAATTCAGCTGACATTAAAGTCAAGTATTGCCCTTTTGTTCCATCATTCGGCTGGAACCACACTCGAGTCAATTCGTATAACGATTCATGCAACTGATAATGAGACGAACCAATTAATACATTAATCTTACAAACATCATTGTTTTGGGATTCATGCAATAAACGACCACGGATACACGCTTCACTTACGGCATCATTGAGCCAATCAATGACACTGGCATCATCAATAAAATATGGTTCTACTTTGTCGTTGGCCAGTGTACGAAAACGGCTGATCAGGTCATTTAGCTGCATTACACAACCCCATATTGATGAATCATTTGAGTAACTGATTCTTTTAATTCATCAAGATTTTTTTGTGGGCTAAGTTTCTGCTCATACTTTTCTAAAGCATATTGAACCAAGCCAGCCTTTGTCATTTTTCCAATCGTTTCAATTTCATCAAGAACTTTATTTTCTTTATCAATTTCTTCTTGCTGTTTTTCTTTAGAGCGATTGAGAATACTTGATGTATCATCATCTAAGCCTTGCTCAGTAGATTCACCAGAAATGGATTCAGGCTCACCCTCATAACGAGTAAATTCAGGGTGCTTTAAAAACTTGGTTGCCAAATCACTTGGGATTGACCGTACTTGACCTTGCTCGAATGTTAAAGCTGATTCGTATAAGTGGTCGGTATAGATAGATTTATTCCCAATATACTGAATTGATACACCAGCAGATTTTTGAACAACATTGGTTGGGGTTATTGTCGCTGTATTAATTGCGACATTCTTTTGATGCTCAACCTTTTGGCGTAAATTCACAACTTCCGCACTCAATGCCAAGTAATCTTCAGGATCAGGCAAGTGCTTAACCAAATGCACCGTTGTACGGAATAAATAATCCTTTGCCTTTTGTTCATCTGGTAATTCTTCATAAGGTAAAAAACATGGATGTTCTTTTTTCTCCATATCTTTTACTTCACCATACTTCCAGCCCTCAGCTTCTTTGACCTTATACCAAGACTCGTGAGACTGTTCAGGTGTGGCATCAGGATTTGCCAAATGCATTTCAACGCCAGCAATCAAACTTTGTTTATGTGATTCTGGTGTGTCATCCCAAGTAGGTTGACTATCATCACCCATTGATTGGAAATATGCAGCATTAATTGCATGACACATCATCGCTATTGCAATCGTTTTCATCTTATCACCGTAATAAGTTAAAAAATAAAAAGAATGGTGTAGGTCTGTCTAAAACCTACACCATCAAAACATTAACGAGGACCTGTCAATTCACCACTGACAATAACCTTGATGTCGCTTGCCTTGGCATTCGCTGCACCACCAGTGGTTAAAATCAATCGTGCAGCCTTAGGCAAGGTTACCAATTTACCTGTATTAGCACGTAATCGACCTGCTGTTGCAAGATCACCAGCATTGATAAAATATGCTGCATCTTGTGGTACTTCTGCACTATCACCATCAACATATTTAAAGCCAAGTGAACCTGTAACAGTGGCTGTCATACCTGTTTTAATCAGGATTTGAGCATCATCAAGGCGCATACCTTCTGGTAGTTCACCTAAATCAATAACATCACCACTTGCTACTGCAACAGTTGTATCTGAATCAATTACGGCACCTGAAGCATTCGTGGCAAGAAAAAATGCTAACGCTGTAACATTGCCATATGGTGAGAATCCACCAAACTGACCATAACCACTAGGCTTCTTCTTGATTGTCGCCATTTTAAAAATCTCCAAGGATTATAATAAGATGAGGTATGCCCATAACTGGACATACCCAAAACAATTACTGATTAGCACCAATGATTGGCACAGCGGTATCGACAACAGTTACACCATAGTCGGTGAATTCTGTACGCTCACCAGTATCAACAGCGAAACGGATTTTTGATGTACCACGAATGGCACCGATCAATAATTCCCATTTATCGCCATGATCAAGGTCTTTTTCAGACCAGAAGAAAGGCACACCAGACTTATCACTTGCAGCCATTGCTTCCGCAATTGCTTGTCCACCCAAAATAATTGAACGGTCAACAGCGAAAGTGGTACCAAAGCTTGATGGCACGATTAAATCTGATTCAGTTTCACTGTCATGCGAAGCACAATATTTAATTGTGTCACCTGCATAGAAACGAATTGGACGTGGCATTTTTCGGATAATAAATCCGTTCCATAAACCTACATCACCTAAGAAAAGCGGATGTTGTTTTGCCTGACTTGCTCGTGCAAATGCAGATGATTGGAAAGAACGGAAACCTGGTTGAGCAGCAAATTTGTTGTACTGTGCTGGCGATACAAGCCATACACGTAATGGTGAATCTTCCGCAGCAACATCACCTTCAAACTTACAAATAGGTGGTGGTAAAGCAATTTGATCCAGAACAGTTTTCATCGAATCAACTGAATCCATTGTAAATAGATCAGTTGTTGCAATATCAAACTCACCTGCATTGCTTTTAACGCTCTGTACACCAGAACCATCAACAACATAGTGACGGTTTTTAGTTGGTGCTTTAACACGGTTCACCATGATTTCATTGAAGTTTTTATGATTATCTTTAGGAATAACCCATTCAATGTTGTTATGAGAACCACGTGCACCAGCCATATGCACCAGTAATGACTGATCACAATAGCGATCCATCAAGTTCTGAGCGACTGGACGACCAAGTTTGCGTAAATCAGCTGGGCTACGAATCTGTGACATCACGTTACCCAAATCAACAGGGAAACGAGCTTGGTTCACACGTAGGCGATCTTCATTCAAAGACATCCCCACACCACGACCTTCAGCATACGCACTACCCATAATTGGATATGCACCGACTGGATTTAGTAAGTGGAATGTCACTTCATCACCACGCCCTTTTCCTAAGTCCTGAACACGAACAATAGGCATATGGGATGTGGTTTGTTTACGGAGAGTCGCTTCCGCACCTGCTTCGCCCTTAGGCATTTTCCCAGCCAATAGGTTTAAGGTGCTGTTACGATTCATGTGTGTAGCGAACAGACCTACCGCTTGGGTAACTAAATTGGTCTTATCGCCATAACTTGCGTTAGTTTTAGTAGTCATGTTTCAAATACTCTCATCACGTATGTTTAAACACGTCTATTGAGAAATTGCTCCACTTGGTCGGGTGTCCATCCTTGCATTTCCTCTGCAAGTTGCGCTGGCGACATTGCTGCCAAACGCTCATCACGAGAAACACCAGCAGGACTACCAGCAGGCAAATCACTCAGACTGTTCGGTGGTGGTGTTTGAGCCTGACTCACAGCTTTTTGCGCTACTGCCTTTACTGCATCATTGGCAGGTTGAGCAGCTTGTTGACCTGATTGGGTATTCGACTTATACAATCCTAGAAGTTCTACCACCTGAGCAGCTGAACCTTTATCCAAAACTGTTTCATACGCATCTTTCAGAAAACTTGGTTGTGCATTCTTCCAATCATTAAATTCTTTCGATTCAACAATAGATTCTGCATCTGGGTGTGCTGTAAAGATTTCGTTAAAATGGGCTTGCTCTACACTGACCTGCTGTTGTTGCTGAATTGGAGCTAAAGCAGTTTGTAATTGCTGTTGCACCAAAGTTGAAACCTGTGAATTAACAAGTTTCTGAATACCAGCAGCCAAATCTTTCTCGCTAAAATCCCCAAAGATTGCAGGGTCTACACCCTGATCAATCGCTTGTTGTGCGATATTTGCTTGGTTGTCCTGTGTAGTTGGAACCTGTCCGTTATCTTTACGTTCCTGCGCATCAGCTTGAAGTTGTGCCAACTGTTGTTGAGCTTCATCAAACTTTTGCTTCCATTCCTTTTCACCGTTACGTGCTTCCACTAACTTGTCATAGGGAATGGTGTGTTTTCCGTCTTTAGCTAAGATCACAGCATTTTCAGCATTTAACTGGCTTTCATCGACCTGTTGTTGCTGTTGTGCTTGTTGTGTATCAGCTCTTGCGGAGCTATGCTCCTCATGCGTACCGTCTTGACCTTCAACTTTTGGGGTATTTTCTTCTGTAACTTGGGTAGTTGCTGGCTGACTACCATTTTCCGCATTTGCGGTATCGCCATTTAACGCTTGCTCTAAAAGCTGCGCTGCAAGTTCAGGTGATGCTTTACCACCGTTAGCTTCAATCAACTCATTTTGTTGCTCTGTAATATCCATGTCTGTCCTATCACTTATCGCTGTGACCGCAAAGGCGAATGGCTAGAGTTATCTAGCGTTTAGCTGTTGATTGCTCAACATGAGACAAGTGTCTAGGATTTATATATGATGTCGTTAGCCTTACAGGGGGTAGGATTAATGGCAGAATATTGTGCTCAATGCGCCAAGCAATATGGAATGAGTGATGGTTTTATCAATGAATGTAAGCCGAACTATCTAGCAAATGTTATTTGTGAAGGTTGTGGTGTAATTCAGGTGAATCACAAAGGTGAATGTGTGAGCCATGATTGTGACAATGGAAATCATGCTGTGGATTGGCAAATCAAAAAATAAAAAACCACTCAATCGAGTGGTTTAATGCTTGCATTTGGATGCCATCCTACATATAGCCATTTTTTTGGCTTTGGCACCCACTCATAAACATTTCCTTTTTCATCCTTTTTAAGGAAAAGCGGACCAGAAAAATGAGTGGCATCCAATGGAATTCCCGTCATTAAGTCTAATAATGTTTCACCTGTGAGATTTTTACTAGCAATATCAATCCAGTATCTTTGCGTGTACCACTTGCCATTCTCCCAACAATAAACATCATCAAGTGACTTTGTTTTAATCGCATCTTTTAACTTATTAATACCACCAAACTTACTTATAATTTCTGTTTTATACATTTTGCACCTCTGCAAAACCTACTATGGTGTTGGCAAATGCGGTAGGTAAACGCATCTTTCGGGGATCAGCCTAGCCAACAGTTAAATAATATCAAATTTATTAATTAAGCTTTTGACTTTAAACAAAAATCCAACATCATAAATATTGGCTTTCTATAAATAATTAAACCAACTCATCTAATAATGAAGTCATTTTAGTTTCAGCTTTTTTGCGTAAATCATTATTGATATTTGGTAAACTCAATAATTGAGTAAGCAAGTATGCATTTTCACGATTATTTAAAAGTTTAGTTCGATGAATGCATTCACCAACACTACCACTGACACATGCTTGGTTATCATTTATAGGATCGGTGGATTTAACAGCATCACTATATTTAATTTCTAATTCAGGCAATTCAGAAACTATAGGACTGTCTTGCAACTTCCCAGCATCCAGACCTTTGCTTGCAAAATGTTCTTGGATTTTAATTTGATGGTTTAATTTTTCTTTCAGCAAATAACCCTCAAGCATCCATACTTTGTTGCGAGCATTTTCAAAGGCAATTTTACGGCCAATCTCTGCATCAAAGTTTTCAGGACTTGCACACGCTGATTCACCTGTGACTGTAAATCCATTTTTAAGAACTAATACGCAAAATGTTAGCGTACCAAGTACACTATGAAACCCCATAGCATCATAACCATTACAATTATTCCCAACGCCTTGCGCTGCTGTAAAGTAATATTCGTCAACAATAGTGGCATCAATATCAGCAGGCGTTAAACGTGGCGCATTTAAGTTTTTAGATTGAATTTCTTGCTCAATTTGCTGTTCTACTGTCTTGGGTTCTTCCTGAACCAAAATCACCACTGCACCATTCGGAATACGATCTGTTTTATGACTATAAGTTTCATTATTTGTCACTCGATAATCTAGTAATGGATTCTCGACAACCAAGTAATCACCTGAAATATGCCACGCACTAACGCCAATCATTCGTGCAACCTGTTCAGCATTACCAGTAGTGTCAGTGGTTGGATCAAGTTGTAAAGTAATTTGAGCAGTCATAATAAATTCCAATAAAAAAGACAGCCGATTCGACTGCCTTAGTATCTGTGAACAATAAAAATTACTCTTGCCTTACAGGGGGCATATTATCACTGGTTCGTGGAGTCTCAATCCCCTGCATACCTGTTGAACCTTGCTGTGGTACTGGTGGGTTCATTGGACTGGTATTCTGTTGTACCTCTGCCAGTCCTTCACTGCCTAACTGCGCCCCTTCACCTTCTAAATATGGTGAACGTACATCACGTGCTGCTGTCTGTTCTGCGGTTGGGAAGTTAGGATCATCACCCATCGGGTTGGGACGCTGATAACCTGCACCTTGCATAACAACATCTGCAATTGTTGCAATCTGTGGCATTTGGGCAACTTGAGCACCTGCCTGCATAGCAGAATAAGCAGCTTGCACACCGACTTGAACTGCTTTAGCTTCAATTTCTTTGATCTTGCTTTGTGATTCACGCTCTTTGATTGCAAGTTCACGTTGTTTTATATCAATACCAGCATCGGCAAGTGCTCTATCTACAGCCTCTTTGATCTGTTGTTCAACTTGTTCTGGTGTCGGTGCCTGTGTAGCTTGGCGAATAGATTCAATAATATCTTTCTTGAATGGAATGTCAGTCAAGGCCATCACATAAGGCAATACTGCAACTTGAACCTCTTGAGGTAAGGATTTAACAATCTCAGACAAGGCATTAAGTTGTTGTTCTCGGAAAGTGCTGGTACTTGGAACATCATCCAGTACAACTTTCAAGCGTGTACGTTGAACATCATTACTAACATAAGGATAACCATGTTCATCAACCTCAGGTTTATTGATAACAACTGTACGATCCTCACGTACCGCATCACCTTCAATAATGATAGTCTGTTGCTGAGTGCCCATATCCTCAACGATCATTGATAGTAGCATTTCTCCCATGAGGGTACGTCCCTCACGGAAATTATCCATCATCTTCATTAAGGTCTGGTTTGACTGCTCGATCTGTAACTGTTCTTGTTTTCCAGAAGTAGCATTACCTTTTTTACCTTGGAACCCAGAAGTAATATTACTTACTTGCTCAATAGCAGCACGATTATCACTAATCAGTTGGAAATGTTGCTGTGATAATTCATAGTCACGTTTAACATCAAATCTTGCACCTGGTCTAGCCATGTGTGCTGCATCCAATACAATATCAGCATCAGGACGTGCAACTTGACGACGTAATTGTTCGTCTGTCATAGCCACTGCACCTTTGGTACGTTCAACACGTGTAACACTCATGCCCCAACGCAGTTTAGAAATACCTGAATTGATACTATCCTGACTGTACTTCATGCCACGAACAAAGCCATACGGTATGCCAGTATTATCTTCACGGAACCCAAAAAAAGGTACATAAGGGAAATAATGGTGTGAATATGGCGAAGGACTATCATGTAAAAGGTGTGGTCCAAGCCAATATGAACGACGCAACTTTGATATGGTAGCCTGCTCTACACGTGCAACACCTTGATAAATTGCTAAGTCATGAGCCATATTATTGGCATCATACTCAACGATACGACCATCACTGAACTTTAAAACTGGTACATGCACCCAACGACGGTACCAAACCTCAGTAACGTTTATCTCTTTAGATGTCGGGTTATACCAGTAGTTTTCACTTATCGTCCATGAACGTGCATCAAGCCAAGCATTTTGTAAGCCTGTACTTGCTCCACCATCCAGCACATCAGGTTGCTGCCACCATGAACCACCATAACGACCAACTGTTTGGATTAGATCCTTGTGTTCAGGGAAAGCACTCATCAATCGTTTAGGATGAACCCAGCGTGTGCGACGTAACCAACGTGCATCAGATAAGTCTGGCTCTGTAGACTTCATATCCCAATGAATTTCATTACGATGAACTACAACACAACGATAAGGATATTTAAATGGGTCTTGCTCACGCTTTACCTCAACCCATCCTAAACCACATGAAATTTGAGGACGAAAAGCATCACTACACGCTTTATCTGCTTTAGATAAGCGTTCAGCTTGATTTAACTTGTAGTTCAAGGCATCAGCAACATCATCACCGCCAGTTTCACCATTGGCTTTTACACGCCAATCAGTACGAGTCTGTAGCTCATAACCCATAATCGACAATAAAGCTGGACTAATTCTGTCCTCTACTGCAGGTGGAATACCGATCTGTTGCATACGGTTAAGCAAATCTGTATCTAATTGATTGCCATCTGCATAATCCATCTCTTTATCTGCGATGTGACGCCAATGAGGTTGTTCCTCAATTTCGTGCATAATCTCCGTCAATTCTTCCAGACTGAGCGTATCATCATCGCTAATCTGCTCACTTGTAGCTGTATCTTCTTGAGTAAACATAGCTTTTCCTTATAAACGCCAATCTGTCGGAGGTGCTTCGACATAACCATGTGGATTTTGTTGTGTTGTACCTTGATTCATGCCAGTAAGACTAGCCGTATAGACGTAATCACCAAGCAACCCTGCATCTTTAGCCTGTGCCCACTGTCTAAGTGCATCTGCACCTTCTGAGCAACCATTGGATTTATCAGGCTGATCAATAAACATATTGGCTTGTTGGTTAAACTTTTTCTTATAGCCTTCAATACGTTCGATACCCAATTTACATCGTTCTTCATCAAACCAAGCATTCTTTAAATGCCTACGAGTCTGTTGAATACCAGTTGTGAGTAATGTAATACGTGGAATGACCACAAAATTATGACCAGGTAATAATTCCTCAAGCATTTCTAATACTGACTTGTTGTAATCGCCAAGCCTTTGATGTGCTGCATCGTGCGGTAAATAATGAGTATGATAGATATAAGGTTTATCTTTAATCAGTTTCACGTAATGACGTAAATCTTGAAAATGATCTTCTTCATAATCAATAAAGCGATCTTGCTGATTCATCATTTGATGGAACCAAATTGCACAACCATCATGGTTGCCAATATCCCAAAACGTACACGTCGGTACATCTAAAACTTCAATTTGAGCAATACCACTACGTTTACGCAATTCAAGCATATCTTTTGCGTAGTAGTTCCCTTCTGTACTGACCTGAAATGCTTCATCAGGAAATGAGGGATACTCTTGCCACATCAAAGCTTGATCACCAGATAGATCATTATCACGTGTCGATACATACCAAGCACGTTGATCAGGATCAATTTTGATCTTCTTACCTAAGTTTCTGGATACAACAATTTCAATGTGATCAAAAATATTATGATCTTTTTTAGAAATAATGACTTCAGTTGAGTCAATACGGTACTTAGGTTCTTCCCACCAACCATAAAAATGCAATCTAAAGTCTTTTGGCGTGAGCTTTTTACGTGATGCAAAGTTCTTCTGTGCGATCTGAACCTTATCAAAGAAGTCACCACCACGACCTTCAGCAGTAGATTCAATGACACAAATACCTGTTGTTGGAACTGCTGGTAATGAACCTGTACGAACCTCTTTCGCTTTACCAGGTGATTGAGCGCAAATTTTACCGTATTCAGAAATAAGTAAACGGTGCATGGTACCGCCACGGAATGATGTGGCCACTGAAATTTTAGAACCATTATGGGCGAATTCCATCTCAGTTCCATTATTCGTTTTGAGTGGGAAACGTTCTAATATTTCAGGTGGTAAGTTATCGTACGCAAATTTAATCTTATCGCTAAAAATATCACCTACAGTTTCAAGGTTCTGTGCAATAACACCGCAATGCTGATTGGCATTAAACAAGGCATGATCAAGCCACAAAATACAAATCAATGTGGTGAAACCTAACTGACGTGCTTTTAAAATAATATTGCGGTACCACAACCGATTTAAGAATTTCTTCTGTGCATCATTAGGCTGGAACGGTAATTCAAATGTTGGAGCTTCTTCTACTTGCCCTAACTCATTTACAAAGTCATCACCTTTAATTTTGATCTTATATAAACAGCCACTAAAAATACGCCAAACAGGGTCTGCCAAGCAGCGTTCAAGCTCCTCGGCATTTGTCGGTAGTGGCTGTAAGTTAGTGTTATAAATCAATTTTTACTCCATTTTGCACAACATTGGTGCATTTTTGAAGCGTGTACGTGAATGAAATTGTTTTGGTGTGGGTGATTAGTCGTTCCATTCACGTACATGCACTAATATTCAGGATCATCGGCAATTGGTTTAAATGCAGAGCTATTACCTGTGCTCACTCGTTCAAGTAATGCAGTCAGTGCATCGACAGGTTTATTGTTCTCATCATCAAGTCCAAACGCTTGACGTTCTAAAGCAATCAATGTTTTGAGTGTGTCGCTTAAATCTTTCATAGACTTCACACGACCAGGCATTGAGATGATCTTCATGTAAAGGTCATTTACTTTGTCATTGCCTTTATCATCAGGTGACCACATAAGCTCACCCAGCATTTCCAGCAATTTGACATTCTCTTGACCAACCATCATTTCAAGCTCATCAAAAAGACTCATGGCAATCTTGCGTGAACGTTGAATATCCTTACGTTGATTCAATCGAACATAGGTCAATTGAGTTGCAGCATCTTCGATAATTTCTTGGTCACGTTTAATGGTTACAGGTGTAACCTGTTCCGTAACCATTGCTTGCGTAACCATTGCATCAGACTTGGCTTTAATCTTTTCTGCCAAGTTCCGTGGTATTCCAAGTTTTGTGAAATGTTTAATAATTGCAGCATGAGAAACCTTCTGACCAGTTTCTTCTTCATACGCAGCTGCTAATTGACGTGGACTGAGAATCCCTGCTCTCCATCCACGCTCAATACGGTCATAGTCAATTTTTTGTCTTTTTTCAGTCATTGATTGCTACCTCGTTTTTAATACGCTTGGCAGCATTGATATGTGCTGTTCTACATGCCATGATTTTTTTCATTGAAGCAGTAGGTAATGCAATGACACCTGCTTTCTCGCAAGCAATCTCAATTAATACATCCAACTGAATATCACCTGTAGATGACCACATTAGGCAACGACGGACTTTATTGACAGCACCCTTCGACATAGCCAGTTGAGTTGCGTATAAAGTTGCTTGTCCAATACCAGATACGGTATGTGTGTAACCTTTAGTTCCATCTTTAACTTCAATTACACTGGCACTGCCATCTACGTGGTAAATAACAATATCTGCACGACCATATTTAAAAGATTGCTCATATAAACAAATACAAGCTTCTGTGTGCGGTATCCTTTCATCAAAATACCCACACTCAGTAGATTCCTTGAACTGTTGAATCAAATCGTATTCAACACCATGTGGAATTTCATTTTGATCTATGATTTTGGTTAATTCCTCTAAAACCACAGATTTAATATTTTCTTTAGATTTTTCAGCCATGATCACCAAACCTCATATTGGTTTAATGATCATGTATATATGTGGGGGAGGTCTAACCTTAGAGGGGGGTGAAGCCGTTTTGATAAATTACAACAGCTCTCCTTGCTTGCCTATATCTAATAGATCCCCTACTTGCTTCGATAATTTACGCACTTGACCTGAAACTTCACTCTGAAGTATTGCCATATGATGACCCATTTCAATATTTGCATATTGCATTGCTTCAGCAACCATGAGATTGCCAAGGTTACGTGCTTCACGTGGCGTTAATGTCAAAATCTGGTCATCACCAATTTCAATTTTAACGGTACCATCAGGTAAAACCATCTTGGACATAATACGAGATGGACGATGTTTAGGGGCTGGAATGAATACACCACGCTGTACACGGATAATCTGGCCACTATCGACAAGATGACTTAAACGATCATCAACGATAGATAATTTGAAGCCTGTCAATTGTGACAAAGTTTCTCTAGTAACGATTTGCTCTTGATTATGTAAATCCTCAATGGCTTCAAGGATTGTTTCAGCGTTAGACTTCATTGTCATACTCCCCTAAATCGTTCTTAAACTTCAACTACGTCAATATTGTGAATTAATTTCATCAATTTACGTTTGATGATGTAATCCGCAGTTTTATGACCTTTGGCATCTTCACAGATAAACTGATCATCTTTGGTCCAATAAACAAAGTCTGCTATGTAATCTGTGCCACGTACTTTCTCACCACAAATTTTCTGTGCCGGTATCAGGTTGTATCGAACCTGAGTCTGTAAATCCTTGATCTCACCTGCACGTTGTAAGACCTTTAAATCATTTAAACGACGATATTCATGCTGTGAATCAGCAACTTTTTCACCATCAACGACAACTTTATGATTCCCATACTTTGGCTGTTTAGGCTTGTTGTCACGTTGATGGACCAGTCTCTTAATTTGAGATTGTGATAAATAATTTGTCATGCTCTACCTGCATTAGAATTTTTATTAATACCCTTCATCTGAGCCATCAATTCAGGTGGACAGGTGGTGATTCTTCTCTCATCTTCCTTAGGTGCTTTTAATGCCCCAACTGGATCAGTGAATGATTGAACATCTCCCATCAATTTCGCATTTGAAACGATACGGACGTACATATCCTTGAATGCTTTTGACTGTGATTCAGCACGTGGATTTAATTCATCAAAACCTTTCTTAAATTCTTTAAGGGTTTTGAGCACATGCACACTGATTGAGATTGTCTGATTCGACTTTTCGTATGCCAATGCTTGTTGCCATGCTTCATTTTCAGTGAGCCAATGTGAACCTTGTAAACACCAAATCTTAAAATCTTGAATACATGGTGGCCATGGTTCATGGAGCATACGGTTATACCCATTTTCCAGCTGCTGAACTGTCAATCCTGAAAAGTCCTCGATCATGGCCTGTTCAAGATCAGCTTCATCAACTGCTGCCCAAAAATCTGTAAATTTCTTACCGTAACGAATACGCATTTTGTCAATTAAACGACGTGCTTCAGTAATGGTGAACTCACGCATGACCCACCTCCTCAATCAGAAAGTTCTTTGGGGGTTCAGGTACTACATCAATTATTGATGATTCCTGATGTTGTTCTTCACGGACTTTTTGACCATAACGCAACCAACGATTTACATTTTCCTGTTTAGCTTGGTATGCAGATGGTGTTTGGATAGGTTTATTTCGTCCTGATTGCTCAGTGACGCTATTTTTCGCCTTTCGGTTGATAAGTTTATGCTTGTTGTTGTTTACCCATGTCAGGAACGCTACAGCCCACTTCTGTGCTGTCTTGAAAGATTGCTTACCGTAATCATTCGGTGATGCAAACCAATCTCCAAATTCATCAAACAGGTTTTCAAGATCGTGTTGATCAAGATCAGGGTGTCTAGGTTTAGACAATTCGATGAAATCAGATTTCAATGTTGAATATTTCTGACCAAGTTCGATCACTGAGATTTTTGCAAGATCAAAATTGTGGTACTGAACAAATTGAGCTGGCGGTTGTGAAATTTTTTCCTCGTGCGTATTACTACTACGTTCTATTGGTTGTTCTATTGGTTGTTCTTGGTAGTTAGTATGACCCTGCGTCACTGCTTTTTGCACCAGAGTCACTGGTTGTTGCGTGAGAGTCACTGGTTCACTGTCGTCAGAGTCACTGGTATTGTTATCAGAGTCACTGCTTTCATTATCCGAGCTATGACCCTGCGTCACTGCTTTTGAAAGAATTTCCACATCAAAACGATAATAAGATCGACGACCATTTGAACGATCTACAACCAATATTCCCAAATTTTCGATGTGTTTAATGTGTAAGCCCACTGCTCGATTTGATAGTCCAGTATCGTCCATGAGTGTTTGAATAGATGGATAACATTCACCAGTTTCATAATCAGCGTATGTAGCCAAAGTGATTGCCACTAACTTGGTTGTTGGTGGCATCGAGATTTGACGTACAGCTTTAACAAAGTTGAAACTGCTCATATGCTCACTCCTTTCGTTGAATTACACGATTTGCACATGGTTTGCAGATTTTCAATTGTGGTAGCCCCACCTTTTGACTCAGGAACAATATGGTCGCAAGTAAGGTTCAAATGAGTACCGCATGTAACACAGCGATATAAATCACGCTCATATACTTTAGTGCGTAATATTTTAGAAATTTTCTGCTTAATCAAAATACTGCTGGCTGGTTTAACTTTTCCACTATCAAAACTTTCAGGCGTAATTTTGTAGCGATTATGGCGACCATTTGAGCGATCAACCTGAATAATTTTTACTTCTTCAAGTAAATCTATAGCCGTTTTAATCGCACGTACTGAAAATTCAGTTTCATCAGAAAGTAATGAAATCGATGGAAAACACTCACCATAGTCATTGGCATAATCAGCAAGGCGGAGAAGTACCGCCTTTGCTGTGGGATTACCCACTTTTAATTTACGAATCTGGTCAGTTATTGCGTAGCTCATACCACCTCACTGAATAGTTCTGGTTGATGGAATGTCACAGCTTCATCAAGGCGAATTTTGGCAGTTGCAAAATAGCCTGTATCTTTTTCAATACCAATGAATCGTCGCCCAGTGTTAATACAAGCTACTCCTGTTGTTCCACTTCCCATTGTGCTATCCAGCACTAATTCACCTTCATTGGTATATGTGCGAATTAAATACTCACAAAGTGAAACAGGTTTTTGAGTTGGATGAAGCGCTTGTTTTTGCTTGTCAGAACTAAATACTTGTACTGAGCGTGGGTATCGCTCAGTTGAGTCATAATCTTTCACACTAAGTTGTTTTCCATAGTGTTCAGAACCTATAACTTTCTTTTTTGCCGTTTTACGTTCATGACCAAATGTTTTTTGAGGGTTGTATGTTGGTTGTGATTTATAAAAAATCAAAATGCTTTCATGAGCCCTTAAAGGCTGTTTCTTCGCATTTAAAAATCCTGTTGCATTTGGCTTTTCCCAAATCCACTCATAACGAAATAATTTTAAATTTGAACAAGCGAGTACTGCTGTAAATGGTTGCGCACTGAATAATACAATTGCTCCATTTGGCTTTATTACACGCTCATACTCAGCCCAAAGTGGTTCAAATGGGATAACGGCATCCCAACTGCAGCACGTTGTCCCATATGGCAAGTCGCATAGAATCATATCAACAGTACTGCTTTCGATTTCTTTCATGCGCTCGAGACAATCACCTAAAAATATGTGAAATGGTTTCTGCACAGTGCACCTCACCACAAATCTTCACTACATAGCCCCATACGTGAAAATTTCTTTTCACCCAAGGCTATTAGCTCTAAGTCATTTTCTGTCCATTCTTGTTGGCCACATTCGATAGCGTGTAAAGCTGCTTGTGGGCGTGTATAGAACTTTCCTTGCTCACAATAAAAACCTTGGTGTAATGATTTACCCCATTGGTTTTGAATATCTGGTACCAAACCAAGTGACAAAATAATATTGATACAATCTGCATGGCGATTAGGTTTTGGTAGAGCAACCATAAGCTCACCTGCTTTAACAGCAACTCCGATAATCACGCCACACCCCCTAATCGAATTAAAACAGCCCCAAAGAGCATGAAAATAAACAGCAAAGTTTTGTGGAACTCTTTCACGCTGCTCCCTCATATCCAATGGTTTTACCGCTACCACCTAATACCTGGTCGGCAATCCATAATTTACGTAAACGATCTTCAGCTAATTCATGTCCAGCATTTACCCACTCAGCAACTGCTAAAAATTCCTGATAGCACTTGGTATTGATAAATTTAATATCAGCTTCAATAAGGACCTGAATTTGTTCAATGCCAAAATCATCAGGAATATTTTTCTGAGATTCGATTTCTTTAATTATTTCCTGATCCAAACCAAGCCAACCAACCTTTTTCATGCTGCCACCTTCTTTTCATGACTTGAACGAACTTTATTCACACCTTTTACATGATGTGGTCTATAAACACGGTCATAGCAGCCTTTACATGCTGATTCTGGTCGAAATGTAATGGTTCCATCCTTTAACTTTGATTTCACCATGAACCAAAACTCTGAATCTGTAGGCCAGTATTCATCACAGTGCTTACAAAGTTTTTCTTTGCCTAGTTCAGTAAAGATATACATAGGTTTTTTAGCTTCATTTGATTTCATGCTGCTACTCCCTTATGTTTCTTCACATGCTGTGCCCAGCCTTTGCATGGTTTCATGCACTTACGATCTGTAGCAGACGGACTATGCAAATTTTCAATATCTTTATGACAATAAAAAACTGCATCCGACTCCAAGGCATGAGCCAAGTCAGATTGAGTAGAAAGACAATGATTTGCTAAAGTACCGCAGCGATAAGCACATGATTCGCATAGAACATCTTGATTAGGAGCCTTTTGCGCCAAGATCAACCCATTCAAAGCACCATGAAAACTAGGTGAAATAAGCTTATCTATTGCGTATGGGTGCATATCGCCAGTGGTGACAAGATGTAAATACAATGTTTCATCACATGATTGGGCATAATTCACTGCAACATTTAAAACATTGCTTAGCAAATTAAGTAAATCATCATGTGATTTTGCTGAAAACTTATCCTTGATTGCCTGTAAGCGTTCAGCTTCAGGCAATTGGATAATGTCAGTTAGGGCGAGAATTGAGGTGTTATCAATCATGATGTCACCTTCTTGATTTGTTCATTCATGCAAATTGAATAAACTTTTTTGCACTGATCAACATCAAACATCCCAATATGGCAGTCATTTGGATGAATATTCATTACTTCAGCCAAAGCTTTATAGGCTTCCTTGCGCTTCATGTGTCCATCACGCCATAACGGATCAAACACTCGATGTGCTATAGACTTCCATTTTCTAAGTTCAGCATTTGCCAATCGACCAAGTGAATTTTTAGTACCAGGGTGACAACCAACATAGGCATCACAAGGCACACATTGGTAGAACCATTTATGTGACAGGTCAGGTCTATGAGGGTAAATGGCTGTGCCATCTACTCCTTCAGACTCTTTATTGCAGTATGGACAGATTGGATTTGTCATGACTGCACCTCCACCACTGCACCGCCATGCTCATGTAAGCAAATCTGCACACCGTTTGGGCAGGTACAGTATTTTTTAGAGATTACGCAATAAGCCACTTCAACCGACTTATCTTCCCCATCAGTAGCTAAATCAACACCAATGAAATATGCACTATCTGGTGCAACACCCAATTCAAATTCACGTTTTTCAATTTGCTGAACTAAACAGTGATGGCACTGTTCCCCTTTAAACTCTGGACATTTGCCAGCGCACTTATGTTCTGTTAAATTACTCATGTTCATTTACCTGAATGTTGATGAATACTAGAAGCTCGACCTGCAACGTCGGGCTTTTTTAATGCCTGCCAAAAACTTTTCAAATTTCTGCATACATTCATAAATACACTCGTAGACGTTGTATTCTTTGATTTTTCTATGTGCTCAGATGATGATTGACCTGTCTCCAGTTCGATCTTTTTATCTATGGCATCTCTTAACCATTTCGCACGATCACTACCTTGGCTTTCAGCCAAAGTATCAATGATCTCTTGGACTTCCAGCGGTACACGTGTTGACATGGGTGCCAACAGTTTTTTGCTGAATACAAACATTATTTTTGTTTCCATAAGATTTCCTTTTAACTCGCAGATTGTGCGGTTAAGTCTGCTGATTGGTGTTTTTCCCAAAGAGCTTCTAATTTCTTTCCAAGCTCATAAGACAAGCGTTTACCGCAAACGCCACGTTCTAAATCACTTACATAATTTTGAGAACATTCAATTTCCGCAGCGATTTGAGTTTGTGTTAAGCCTTTTTCTCTTAAATCAGAGATCATTGTTTGCCACTGATTCATAAGAACCTCCGATATTTTTAACAAATATATAGGTTTTCCGATATTAAGACAATAGCCAAACCGATTGCATTTTGTATCAGAATTCCGATAGTAGTTTTTAGGATTTTTTTATGGCGACTTTAGGTGAAAATTTAAAAAAGCTTCGTAAAGCCAAAAAAATGACTCAAAAGGAATTGGCTCAAAAATCAGGCGTGAAGCAATCTGTAATATCTGATCTTGAAACAGGTAATGCTAAATCAACAGGTTCTATACTTGAATTAGCAAATGCACTTGGTGTAACAGCTGAAGAATTAAAAAAAGGTATCACTCCTGATTTTGATAACAATGTTGTCTCTATCACATCAAATAAGCTTATCCCTGTTTTATCTTGGGTACAGGCAGGATCAATGACATCAGTAGAATCTATTAATCCATCAGACATTACAGAATGGCTTCCTCCGTTAAGTTCTGATGATCCTGACGGCTGTTTTTACTTAAAAGTAGTTGGTATTAGTAATTTCCCAACATACCAAGATGGTGATTACATACTTGTAAATCCATCATTCCAAGTTTGTGATCTTTTATCTGAAGACCTTATTGTTGTTAGAAATAATACAGATGCAACATTTAAGAAACTAATCATTGAAAGTGACGAACGTAAATATTTACAAGCACTTAACCCAAACTTTCAACCTAATATCATTGAATTCGAAGAAGGTATGGAATTGGTCGGCTTGGTGATTGATGCATTCAGACCTCTTGGCGGTTCTCGTCCTAAAAGAGTTAGGAAATCCTGATAGGAAAAAATCATGAAAATAATTTATGGATTATTATCTTTATTGATTCTAAATGGTTGCTCATCAAAATGTGATAATGGATGTTTTATATTGAATGGTGAGGAATTATCTTTTGTGGATGCTGAAATGCTTGTTTCTCAATGTGACCATTTCAGAACCAATTTTTTTAGCAGACAAGCTGTAAGTTTAAGTTATCGAGAAATAGCAGACAGAACAAATAATGATCCAAACACTCCACTTATGAGTACATACATGAGTTATATGTCTATTTCTGAAAGTCCTCTTATATATGATAGAAAAGAAAAAAATCCATATATTAAACACAATCAAATCATACAAGCTTGCGTTCAACTTAGGAGAGACTTTAATACTGACCGATTCTGGACGAATTGATCTTTATGAATAATTATTTCTAACTAATCGTAATTTGCTAAGTCCTGCCATGAGCAGGTTTTTTTGTCATTAAAAAATTAAAAATCGGAATTTCTATAAAAATATCGGTTTTCCTATTGACTCTTAATATCGGTAATGCGATATTTATATCACCAACAACAACCAAACTTGGTGAATTTTATGTCTACCAAACCAACCAACGCACAGCAATTTGTTGCTGACTTAGGTGCAGGAACCTTTGCTAACCAACTCGGTGCAGCTATCAGCATGGTTTCTCAAGGTGCTGTTCAGCACAACAAAAAAGGTCAAATCAAAATCACACTTGATATTGCTCGTATCGGTGATTCAAGCCAGGTCGAAATTGCACACACACTCGCTTTTGTTGAACCAACAGCAAAAGGTAAACGTGCAGAGGACACCACCTCAAAAACTCCAATGCATTTGAATGCTGGTGGTGATGTCACGTTGTTCGCTAACCATACAAGCCAATTATTCACTGAAGACGCTTAAACAGCCCCTTCACATTACAACAATTTTACCAACCATCCATAAGGTACTGAAAATGGAAAACTCTGCTAAAGAAATCGTTGAACTTGCGTTACCTGTAAATGATTTATCTCGTGGTCAACTTGTTGCCATTCATGAAAATTTCAATGTTCATGATTTAGAACAATTTCAAGCTGGTCGTAACCGTGCACGTGGTGTTTTAAAAACCCCATCTTTTGAAGATTTCAAAAGTTATGTTTTAGGTAATACGCAGTCTGAAAATTCTGTTCCTGAAGTAAAAGTTTATGCCCCTGTATTTGTTGACCACAAAAATGTATCAGCAACGGCAATTTTAAACTTCAAAGTTGTTGGATTGGCTCAAGGTCATTGTGACCATAAAGCAGTGTTACAGCTTGAACCAACTGTAGTTTGGGAAAAGCTCAATCAGCTTAAAGATAACAAACTTAATCAAAAGCGTTTTGCAACATTACTTGAAGATTGGGCAAGTGTATTTGCTGCAACAAGTGAAACTGGTGAAACGATCCATATTGCGGAAGCAATTAATGCAGTTCGCAACATGAAAGTTGGCGCATCTTCAACTACTGACTCATCAGTATCAAACATGCAAGAAACTCGCTCAGTCTTTGACAAAGTTGAAGCTTCAAGCACAGCAGGGAAATTACCAAGTTATTTTGAAATCATTGATCCAGCTTATGTCGGTCTTGATGACAAAACTATTCGCTTGCGTCTTGTAGTAAATAGCTCAGATGGTGAGCCATCGTTTGCATTGCAAATCGTTAAAGAAGAACTCTTGCGTAATGAAATTATTCAAGAATTCAAAGAAAAAGTGATTGCCTTGCTCCCAGAAAACCCTGTCCGTATTGGTACCTTTTCCGCTTAAAACTAAAAATTAAGCAATAAAAAGCCCCGAAATTTTGATCGAGGACGGGGCTTCTTTAAGGGGTATAGCAATCGCTATAAGGAGATTATGAACATGGTTTCATTAAATTTCAAATCAATTTTGTTGGGTTTTGGTGGTGCAGTAGCAATGACAGCAGTTTTTGCGTCTGTGCAAATGTATCAACCAGCCAAGCTACCTGTTGAAGAACAGCAGCAGATCACAGTGGCATCAGACATCTACAAGGTGGATGAGCTTGATTTAGGCCCATACAACGACTGTCAACATGACTGTCATGCAACCTTATTAACAGCAAATGACCAATATTACATCGAAGTTAATTTTGACTATTCAGGTTTCGATGATGGTAACGGCTTTAATCGTGCTGTAGGCATTCAGATTGATCGCTTAGAACCTGAATTGGTCGGTGATGAAGATGGCGAAATCAATGCATATCTTGATCGTTATGAAATCGACAAGATCAATGATGCCCTTGAAGACTCTATCGCTGTGAAATTACAGAAATTGAGAGGTTAATATGCTTGATTTAATTGAAATTAAAACAGCTACAAACGGAAAAAACAATCCGTCTGAAAGCCTTCAAGCTGATGTATATCGAGCTTTATTTGGTGAACCTGTCAAATTCAACGAATTTGAAATCGATGTTGGAAATAAAACTGTTATTTGCCTAATGCATGGCTTTCCTTGGCATGTGGTTTCTAAAGATGAACCATTTGATCAGCATAACGGTGAATTTTGGGGATGGAATCCGTTCAAAGTCAAAAGTTCTGGTCGATTTGGTGGTGGTTGGGCTTTCAAATTTGGCATTACTTCAAATGAAAATTTTCGTGAATTAATTATTGACGTGGGAATTGGTTCAATTCGTTTGGAAATCATGAATTCACGTAGAGGATTTAGAGCATGAGTTATACAACTGTTTTAGCTGTTCATCCTGGCGAAAAAGTCGAGGAACTATTTGAACTTGGTAATGCTTGGGGTTCAGCACCAGTAATTTGGGATGCCATGGCTCAAAAGTATCTGGATAAACCACATTTTATGGCTGCTACTTTTGAAGATAGTGGTGAAAAACTTTGGGCTCTGTGTCGTGATGAATCTGTTCCATTGGTTCATCGTACTCTCCATTTAATGACAATGGATCGAATGTACATTGAGAAAAAAGATTTCAAACAGGCAGCACAAGATATACGTGCATTTTTAAATGATTTTCCTCAGCCTGAAAACCACATTAATCATTGGCCAGCAATTGCAGACTATTTAGATAGTGATCCAGATGTACCTGCGATTGGATTTCATATGACTTCTGTTTCTGATAACCCATTTCACGGTGATTGGGATGAAGAAAATGAGGATTACGGTTCTCTAAATTGGGCTACTTGCCAAAGTGTTTATGAAAGCATCAAAGGGAGTGTTGAAGCATGAATACTCAAGTTAATCGTGACCAATTTCTTGCAGGTCGTAAAAAAGGTATCGGTGGTTCAGACGTTGCTGCAATCCTTGGTTTCAGCCCATACAAATCACCATACCAATTGTGGTTAGACAAAACTGGTCGCAGTGAACGTAAAGAATCACAAAATGAGTCTGCCCATTTCGGCAACTTACTTGAAGACGTTGTTGCAAAAGAGTTTTCACGTCGCTCAGGTATGAAAGTTCAACGTGTTACTCAGCAATTATCTCTTGAAAACATCGGAGAGTCTTGGGCTATCGGTAACATTGACCGTGCTGTTGTAAATCCTGAAATAGCAGGTCGTGTTTATTTCGATAAAGAAGGCAAATTGACCACAGACCAAGGTTTGGAATGTAAAACAGCTTCTGAATATCTTTCTAAATTATTCGGTGAAGAAGGTTCAGACCAAATTCCAGATTATTACCTCACTCAGTGCGTTTGGTACATGAAACTTACAGGCTTCCAAGTATGGCACCTTGCCGTTCTTATTGGTGGTAATAAGTTCCGCATGTATCGCATTGAACGTGATGACGATTTAATTGAATCAATCTTTAAACAGGTTAAAGCATTTTGGTTCAACCATGTCATTGCTGATGTTCCACCAGATCCTACTTGTTTTGATGATGTTTTACATCGCTGGTCAAATCATGTTGTGGGTAAACAAGTCGAAGCTGATTTTGAACATATCAAACTCGCTGAAGAACTTATCACTGTTCAAGGTCGTCTAAAAGCAGATAAGGCTCGTGAAGATGAAATCAAATTAAAGATTGTCTCAACGATGCAGGATGCGGAAATGATGATTAGCCAAGGCAAGTCTATCTGCACCTACAAAGAACAATCCTCTACTCGTATCGACAGTACGCTGTTGAAGAAAGAAGAACCTGATTTATTTGCGAAATATAGCAAAACATCAAGCACACGTGTTTTCCGTATTTCAAACAAGTTTAAAGAAACAATTTAAGGAATTTTATTATGAATACAGCACTAGCAACCCATAAAACAAATCAAGTTGGTTTCTCAGCATTTGATTTAATGATGGATGAAACGGTAATGGCTCGTTTTGAGCGTACCGCTGAAATCATGGCAGGTTCTCGTATGACTGTGCCAAAACATTTGCAAGGTAATGTTGGCGATTGCATGGCCATCATCATGCAAGCTGCTCAATGGCAAATGAATCCTTATGCAGTCGCTCAAAAAACCCACATGGTAAATAACGTTTTAGGTTATGAAGCACAGCTTGTAAATGCAGTTATTACTTCACGTGCGCCAGTAAAAGAACGTTTACACTTTGAGTGGTACGGTGATTGGTCGAAAGTAAATGGTAAGGATGATAAATCCCCTACTCTTGGTGTTCGGGTATCTGCAACATTACGAGGTGAGAACGCACCACGTGTAATTGATATTTCTATGGCACAAGTAGGTCCAGTCCGCAATTCACCACTATGGGCTGCTGATCCACGCCAACAAATCGCATATTTAGCAACGAAACGCTGGGCACGTCTATATTGTCCAGATGTGATTCTGGGTGTTTATACACCTGATGAGGTCATTGAACGAGAAGAACTTGATGTTACCCCTGTTCAATCAACAGTTAAAAAACATCAAGGTGCATCGGGTTTAAAAGCTCAAATGGCTGAACGTGAACAGTCTCAAGAAACTGTTATTGATATGGTACCTGAATTCAATACATCAGCCCTTTTAGCTCAAATTACTGAAACTCAAACATTGGAGGAATTAAAAGCACTCGCTGCAACATTTCCAACCAATTTAGGTGAACCGGCACAAACAGATATCAAAAATGCCTATGGATGGCAGAAATATTACCTGCAATTAATTGTAGATCTTGAAGATGCTGCTGATGTTGAAACAATCAATATTGTCATGGGTGAACGTTTCGAGCCAAACAGTTCCAACCTATCTGATGCTCAAATCGACAATATTAATTCAATCTACGAACGTAAAGCTGCTGAATTAACAGCATAACTTTGGCATGTGGTGCCCTCACACATGAGGGTACCAATAGTGAGATAGCAATATGAATCCAACTATTGAACAACAACATGCCATTGATATGGCATTACATGGACAGTCTTGTAAAGTGACCGCATACGCAGGTGCTGGTAAGACCTCTACCCTTAAACTGATTGGTAATGCAAAGAGTCACCAACATGGCATGTACTTGGCATTTAACAAGGCGATTGCAACAGAAGCACAGTCTAAATTTAACCATAATGTTAAATGCAAAACCTTTCACAGCCTAGCGTATAACTCTGTTCCACGCTGGCTGACCAATAAACTTAAAAATCGTCGCTTGATGTCAAACCAATTGGCATCTCGCCATGATCTTGAGAATTATCAAGTACCAGTGGCATTGGTTAAGCAACGTGGTGAGGATGACCAGAAGCGTTTATTTAACTCAAAACGTATGGCCACATCTATGATGAATGCCGTTGGTTATTTCTGCCGTTCTAATTACAGCGAAATTCAACTATCACAAGTTTACGCTGCACTGCCAGATTGGATGGATGATACATACCGTGCTGAATTGGCAAATATCCTTTTACCTAAGGCACATGATTACTGGAATGACATTCTAAATCCTACTGGTATAAACCGTCTTGAACATGACCATTACCTAAAATATTGGGCATTGAGCAATCCAGTGATTAATGCTGACTTTATTTTATTTGATGAAGCACAAGATGCTGATCCAATCATGTTAAATGTCTTGAGTAAGCAACGTGCTCAGGTAATTTATGTGGGTGATCGTCACCAGCAAATCTATGCGTTTCGTGGTGCTGTCAATGCGATGCAATCCCTAGATATTGCTGAAACACGTTTGAGTCAATCATTTCGTTTTGGTGAAAACATTGCTGATCTTGCGAATAAAATTTTGTTCAATGTTTTGGATGAAGAAATTCCATTACGTGGTTTTGAACAGATAGATTCCCATGTTGGTGAAGTCACCGATATGGTTGCAGATGCATTTATCTATCGTACCAATGCTGCTGCCCTTTCCAACATGGTTGAGCTGGTAAAAATTGGACGTGAACCACGTTTGGAAGTTGATACAGGTTCTTTATTAAAAAACATTGAAGATGCCAAAAAAGTTAAATCTGGAATAAAAGTCCACGATGGAAGTGTATTTGAAGGCTTTAGCAATTGGGAAGAAGTCATTGAATATACCGAAGAAGTTTCAGGAAATGACTTAAAAGCACTTGTTAGCCTAATCAATAAAGTGGGTGAAGAAGCTCTAATCAGCTCATTACTAAAAAGTAATTCTAGTGATTATGACTGCATTGTAACCACAGCTCATAAGTCTAAAGGCTTGGAGTTTAACAAGGTCAAACTTGGGGGTGATTTCTTTTATAAAGAAGCTGCTGCACCTGGTGAAAAAATCCTAACCGAAGATGAAGCTCGACTTTTATATGTTGCTGCTACTCGAGCTAAAAAGCAGTTAGATATTTCTGCATTGAACCCACTATTTAAAAAGATTGGATATAACACTCAAGCTGAGGTAAATGCCTTATGCGTCCAGTAGTAAAACAGAAAAACTTCTTAGGCTTCAAAATCTGGTTAGAAAAACTGGGGTATGAGGTGAAGCAGTTAGATGGTGGTTTTGTGGCACGAGCAAAAAGTCGAGAAGCACAACGAGCATATAAAAAGTCACATCATTATGTGCGTGTTGGCTCAGACCTTTCAGGTAATCAAGCAGCTTATGAGCTTGGGGCTGAATTTGAAAACCATCTTCGTGCACCTGAACAGACTTGTACAGCAAAAGCAGAAAAGGAAATTTTGCATATTGTTAAAGGTGAATCACATGGAATGGGTTATCTGGTGGCTTGAAATTATGTTGGTAGTGAACGGATTTGTATTTATTAACTTTGAATTATGGTGGCTATGATGCTTGGAACTCAAATCAAACCTGACTACTCGGAAGCAGTTGCAAAATTTGTAGCGAATGGCGGCCGGATTAAGCCAGCTGTGAACACAAATAAAGCTGAGTTTAACTATTGCAATGCAGATACAACTTTTAAAAGTGCTGAGCGACCTAACAGCCATCAAAACCATATTTTGCGTACACGTGCTGAAAAGCAAGGTTTAAAAAGCTATAAGCCAGTTGCCCCATGCAGATCGTGTGGTACTTCTGAGCGATCTGTGAAATCAAATATCTGTCTTGAGTGTGACCGTCGCAGAGCAAGAGCTAAGACAGGATTAAGCCTTAAAAATTTGGAAGCTATTGGTCATTATCTTTTATCGAAAAACGAGTCGATCGAGTTCACCAGCAATGGTCAAAAATATGTATTGAAGGTTGAGGTGGCGTGATGGATATTAAAGCGGATTTTATTCAGCGTTTACGTGGTCGTGCTGAATTTTGCAGAGATCGCGGTGAAGTGAAAACGCCAGAGCTACTAGAGCATGCTGCGGAGTTGTTAGAAGCAGCCAAAGCGCAGGCTGTGCCTGAAGAATCGAAACATGAAGGTGGTTATTACCTGCAGGACTGCCGTGGTTATATCGGTAACTGCATGAAATTTTGGTACACACATGGTTACGGAGCAAAGCTACATAATTTCCATTGGTTTCCAACACTTGATGATGCATTAAAGGCCGCCGGTGGCGCTCCATGGCATAAGCCTTGGTATGCACCTTACGTTGACAGTCTGGCAGAAAAAACAATTGATATGCAGTTAGCGGATCGTGAGCAGGAAAAAGCCATGATCGAAGCACAGGAGAATTCGTAATGGGAGTAGCGATCAATCGAAATGACCAAATCGACACATCAATGATGTTGATTTTGCGTTATAAAAGACCTGTTGTTGCCTTAAAAGATATTGTTGAAGATTACATGCCACATTTAGATATGGCAGCTGCAAAACAACGAGCAGCTAAATGTAAACTACCTTTCCCAGCATTTAAGGTAGATGGTAATAAATCTGAATACTTTGTAAACTTAACGGATGTTGCAGTTTGGTTGGATTCACTGCAAAAAGAGTCTCAAAGAAATTGGAGTGAGGTGAATTGATTTCACCTCCTTTTTTTACGCCAATTCTACGCCATACGCCACGCAAAAAACACTAAGATATTGATTTTAAATTATTATTATAAATAGTCTAACCCACCTGCCATAGGTGCCACCCACAGTTTTCTCTCGATGGGACGATCGAATAATTCTTGAATGACAGGATGTTGACTCAATGTTTTAACCTCTAGCTATATTTAGCAAATGATGCGCGAACCACATTCGAAATCTTCCAAGCCACTTTTAACAATGCTAAATTCAAATGTATATTCGCAAAATCTGTTGAGCGAAAAAACGTTTTATGGCAATGATTATGCAATTGAATGATGACAATGAACATCAACATCGTTCAACGCTTAAATTGAGGAATTTGAAGCTTCGGAATTGGACGGCAAATTTGCAATGCGATAGTTTAGTAATTCCAAACAAAAATTTCTACGCTTTTGCTTAAGAGTCGTTGAAAGTTATGAATATACCTTCTAGCTAACACACTATCGATTCAACATCAGACTTTCAGCAGATCTGCCTGTACAGGTGTTACTATAGAGGGATACTGCTAAAATCATTGAAAACTTAAATCTATAAATTCACATCAGTGAGTTGAACTTTATGAAAAAATTGAAAATTCTCTCTTTTATATTTTTCGCTACTTTTCTGACTGCCTGCCAACAACCCAATGACGAGGTGGCTGTAGCTGAAAGCCAAAACGCTGATTTAACAACGGAACAAGCGACTCAACAATTTGAGCAGTCAGATGCGCAAATCAGTCAATACCTTGATGTTTTAGATGCCCCAAGCACATCTATCAAGGAAAAAACACAAGTCTTATGTCATGACTACCCTCATGAATATAAAACTAACTACATGCCTGCCATGCTCAAACTCGCAGCCCAAGACTATACTCAAGATAAAATGTTGAATGATTTGAAGATTGCACAGGACTATTACAAAGAAAAACTCAAAATTGAATGCCCTGCTGAATAACCTTCGTTTCATCATGGCGTCATAATTGTGCGATAAATTGTTATTAAGCGAAAAGTGTGTAAGTTTCGCTGTAATAACAACGTAAAATACACTTCCCGATTTATTCGGGTTTTTCTTTTTTTAAAGTCTTTAAAATATTAAACGATATTTGAATGACACATATTATTTTGTGATGGATTTCAAGCCATTGATTTATTGTGATAAATTTTTCGTTAAAGTTCACAATCTAGCCACATAACAACCCATTTTAATTACACTTTTATCATGATTAATACATTAAGTTGTTTTTTCCAAAAATAGACTGAAGATTGAATCATGAAAACTTTAAATAAAGCACTTTTTGCTGCACTTATCTCTACGGCGGCTGCAACTACGTTTGCTGCTGAAGAACAAAAAGTTGAAGCTGCTGCATCTGAAGTTCAAACGACTGAAGTTGCTCAAGACGCAACTGAAGCGGTACCTGCTTCTGAAGCTGTTACAAAATAATTGAGCAAAAATTTAAAAGCCCACAGTTTGTGGGTTATTAAATTCACAGACATTTTATGTTTGTCACAGTATACAATCACTTTGACATCTGTTATTTAAAATATAAACGTTGAATTTGTCGTGCCCGCCGGTTTAAACCTAATATTTCTTTTCTTTGCAAAATATCTTCTTCACAAAATCCCAAGCGCTGGATTAACTCAGGCATTGCTAAGTCTGCATGTTCAATCAACTCTGCATCTTGTTCCGTTGACCAAATCACGGTTGATACCGTTAATTTGTGCTGACGTTTTAACTTTCTCATTTGCATAGTATAAAAGACTTTTGGCTAATTCACAAAAAAGCCCACCCGATGTGAGCTTTTTTGCACAGACTGAGTATTCATCATCTATTGGATTGAAATATAAATTTACTGAACGATGATCTTAAAGATTTTCATCCTTCGTGATCATCACAGATGTTAAAATTGGAACAGCAAAACAAGGTAGTAAGAGTAAGATCCAATATTCCACCATCGGTTTAGCCACAACAAAGTTTATAACGATTGCCCCCAATACCATAACTAACGCAATCAAACCTAAGAAACGACTGAAAAATTTAGCAGGCATAACAATCCCCTTAAAAAATTATGGATTTCAGCTAGTATATACCTTCATTTTTTATAATCTGTTGAAAATGATATTGGAATATTCATCTATTTAGCTCAAAAAGCATTCTTTTTCCAATCATCCTGACAGAACTGCTTGTTTTTACACGCGTAGATCTCCATAAATAGATTGACAGTCCCCTATGAGGCATATACATATTTATTCATTACTTATGTATTTTGCATAGTATACTGCTCCTGCTTTGTCGCCCCCATATGGCTGAGTTTATTGGAAAATATGAACAAAACTTTTTCGACCACATTATGCTTTAAATCCCTTTCTGTACTGGCTTTATCCATTGGCTTGGCTGCCTGTGGTAATGGTTCATGGTGGAGCAAAGATGAACCCACTATGGAAGCGGAACAGATTAAAAAAGCCATTCCACCTCGCGTGAATGATCGTCTGTCATGGGCCAATGATATCTACGACATTAGTGATCAACTCGGTATTCCGACCACGAAAGAAAATGTCTGTACGATTGTTGCTGTGGTCGATCAAGAGTCCAATTTTGTTGCTGACCCACATGTGCCGGGACTCGGTGAAAAAGCCGTTAAAGAAGTTCAAGATCGTCTTGAAGAAAAGTTTAAAGATAAATTGGGTGATGGCATCGGTGGTACAGTCGCTGGCTATTTCCAAGATGTGTTGAAAAATCAACCGAGTCCAGAAGATAACTATTTGAGCCAAATGCGCCGTGTTCAAACTGAACGTGAGCTAGACGAGCTATATCGTGAAATTTTTGACTATATGTCTAAACACTATCACGTGAGTGCGTTAACAGGCGCGGCGAAATTGGTTGGACAAGATATTGGTGAAAAGCTCAACCCAATTACTACTTTGGGTTCGATGCAAGTCCATATAGGCTATGCCAAAGACCACAAACGCCAAGGTGGAAATATTGCGGCACTACGCACAGACATGTATAGCCAATATGGCGGTTTGTATTATGGCATCCACCGTTTAATGATGTATCCGGCTGAATATGACAAACCGATTTATCGTTTTGCAGATTATAACTCGGGTCGTTATTCGAGTCGTAATGCGGCATTCCAAAGCATGTTGAATGACTTGACCCCTGCTGAGCTCGGCTTAGATGGTGACCTCTTACTTTATAATAAAGATGGTTCTCCACGTTCTGCAAAAAGCCAGTCTGAAACCGCGCTGATTGCCGTTTTTGCAGAAAACAATGTGATCGCGACGCCACGTCAAATTCGTTCAGATCTTAAAAAAGAGAAAGATCAGGACTTTGAAGATACTTTGACGTATAAAGCAGTCAAAAAGTTGTATCAAGAAAAGACCGGTAAAGAGCCTTTTTATGCCATGATGCCTGAAGTCGTAATTTCTGGGCCGAAATTAAGCCGTGATTACAATACCAATTGGTTTGCCACACGAGTCGATGGACGTTATCAAACATGCATGCGCCGCATCAAAAATCTAAAACTCTAGCCTTATTTGATTTTGACGGAACCCTGTGTAATAAAGACAGTTTTACAGGGTTCATCTTCTATTCTCTGCCTAAAAGGCATATCGTGCGCCAAGGGATTAAAATTCTCCCTTGGATTCAAGGCTATTATCTCAAGCTATATCCTGCACATGCAATGCGTCCTCGCCTATATGCCGCAATGTTTAGCCAAGCCAATCATGAGCAGGTTTTAAATCAAGCAGCGCAATATGCTGAACATTTGATGGCAGAACTCAATCCTTCACTGTATGAACAATTACAGCAACACCAAAAACGCGGTCATGAAGTCGTATTGGTTTCTGCATCCGTCGATTTATATCTTAAACCTGTGGCCAAAAAGCTTGGGGTCAAACTGATTTGTACCGAAACAGCAGCCAATGACCAAAAACTGACTGGTTTATATGAAACCTTAGACTGTAGTGGTGAGCAAAAGAAAATTCGCGTTTTGGAGCAATTTAACCTTCAAGACTATGAGCATGTTTATGCCTATGGAAATAGCGATGAAGACCTCGCTATGTTTGAATTGGCCACCCACCATTTCATGAATGGAAAGGATAAACGCCTACCGGAACTCGACTAAAGTCGAGTGATTTAGTTTGTTTTATTAATCAAAGTTAACAATCACAATCTTAAATTTAAGTCGCTCTAATATATGACTAAATTTTGAAAATTCTGCTTTTATTTTGACTTTATAGTGTGCTATTTTTCTCATTAATTAGAAATAATGCGGTCAAATATTAAAAGCGGGAAAAGAATATGAATCAATTCAATCCACCGAAATATGTCAAAGGCCTCCATATTAAATTTGGCGAAAATCCATTTGTTCTCCTTGCTCAATTTGCCTTCTCAGCCACTCGCCAGATGTGGACGAAAGAAGAAATTGAATTGGTCATTCGTATGGCTAAAAAAGGAAATTATATGAATTTGATTAAGATCCTCAAATTACATATCAAAAAGTGAAGTAAATATTTCCCCCAAAGTTAATATAAAAAAGCCATGCAAATGCATGGCTTTTTTAATCCAGCCACTCAAGTGCAGCTTTTATTACTTTTTAAATGGAAACGCATATTTCACAATACGTTTTAGTACACTGCCGTACTGTTTCACTAAGCTTGCGTTGTTATAGTTCAAACCATATTTTTCACATACGGCCTGTACTTTTGGCGCCATTTTACGATAACGACGCGCAGGAACATCTGGGTATAAATGGTGTTCGATCTGATGGCTTAAATGCCCTGTCAAAATATGAAATGCTTCTGAACCGGTAAGATTTGAAGAACCACGAATTTGACGCATGTACCAATGTCCACGACTTTCATTTTCAAGTACTTTTTTCGGGAAAACTTCAACATCTTTGGTAAAGTGACCACAGAAAATAATACTAAATGTCCAAATATTACGAAGACCATTCGCCACTAGGTTCCCTGTAAGCACCGGTAATGCTGCAGGCCCTGCAATAAGCGGGAAGAACACATAGTCTTTAAATAATTGCTTGCCGATTTTGGCTTGCATTGGCTTCCATTCTTCTTTGGTCTGCTGTTTTGTTTTGCGACCTTTAAAGTATTTACCCAATTCAAGGTTTTGAATGGCAACCCCCCATTGGAACAATAAGCAAAATGGAATGCTATAAATCGGTTGTAATAGATAGCCCGGCTTCCAACGCTGTTCTGGGAATAAACGAACGAGACCATAACCAATATCATCATCCATACCTTTAATGTTGGTATAGGTATGATGTTTAAAATTGTGAGTTTGGCGCCAGTTATCTGCAGTACCCACGATATCCCATTCATAAGTCTGACCATTGAATTTAGGATCATTCATCCAGTCATATTGACCATGCATGACATTATGACCTAATTCCATGTTTTCCATGATTTTGGCAAAACCTAAAAGACCTGTGCCTAAAATCCACGCTGGCGGAAACCAACCTGCAAACAATAATGCACGACCAGCCATAGATGAATATCGAATAGTCGAATACACACGACGAATGTATTTCGCATCCTTTTCACCTAAGTCATCTAAAACTTCTTGCTTAATCGCGTCAAGCTCACGCGCAAGTTCATCTAATTGCGATTGGGTTAACTCACGGTTTTTAGGATTTTTAAAATATTCAATTTTTACAGGCATGTTCATATTTTTTCTACCTTATAAATCAATAACGAGATCTGACTGTGCTGAGTTCACACAAATTTTGAGTAAATTACCCGGTTCTGTATTTTGGCTACCATTGACCATATTTTTAGTCGAACCTTCAACTTTGTTGCAGGCACATTTATTACAAATGCCCATACGGCAACCGTGATTTGGTTTGATATTTTGCTGTTCAAGACTCGCTAGAATTGATTGGCCTTTTGGAATACTGACGGTTTTATTAGATTGTGTAAGCGTGACATTCACAAAGCCAATGTCATCCGTTGCGATTGGACTCATGCTAAATGCTTCACTCATAAAGCACTGTGCATGATCAAATAACGCTTCGGCCTGAGTGACGAAACCCGATGGACCACATGCAAACACAGTACTGTACTCAATGTTGTCAAATTGAGCAGCGTGAGAGGCATTTAATCGTGGATCAGCAACTTCTTCTTGGGTAAAGAAAATTTGAAATTTAAAGTTTGGATATTGATTTGCCAAAGCTTCGAAGCGTAATTTGAATGCGGCATCATCGTGATACTTAACCCAATACATTAACTGAATTGGTTGCTCCGCAATTTGCTTGGTTTTGCTCATCGCTTTCAACAAACTCAACATTGGCGTAATACCACTACCCGCAGCCAATAGTAGCAACGGCGCAGAATTTGACACCAAAGTCATATCACCAAAAGGCTGACCAAATTCTAAGATATCACCCACTTGCGCTTGTTCTACCAGCCATGTACTCACAATACCCGTATTCACTTTTTTTACGCTAAGTAATACGTGTTGATCATCCAACTGAGTCAAACTATAAGTACGTTCGTAACGGATACCATTTACGCAAGCAAAAACAGAATGATGCTGACCAGCTTCACCCATTTTAAACAAACGGTTCACCTGTATAGTTAGGCTGACCATCTCATTTGCTGCATTTTCTTTTTGTACAATTTTGCCGAGAGCCTGATTACTAGACCACAACGGATTAAATTTCTGCAACCAGAAATTTACCGCATTGACGTCTACAACACTGTCTTTGAGTGCGCTTAAAGGCTTTTTCGCTTTTTCGAGTACATGCATAATCAAATACAACTCATGGGAGGTTTTTAATTATTATACACATGTATATATATTTGTATATACGCTTGTACATTTAATCGACATTTTCACAAAAGCTATTAGCAGACGCTATAATATGTTAATGTTTTTAATCTATTAAAAATTATGACTCAGTCTGCACAGACGAATATGGTTAACATGTACCAGGAAGAATTACATTCTGAAGCTGAAACTCCACTTGCAGTTCGCACTGTAGGTCGTAAAGCAACAATTACCAAGGAAGAACTGTTTCAGGCAGCGCTTAATTTAATTGGTCCACAAAAAAGTATTTCATCACTGAGTTTGCGTGAAGTTGCACGTGAAGCTGGCATTGCTCCAAATAGTTTTTATCGTCACTTCAAAGATATTGATGAATTAGCCATTGAGTTGATTGATCGAGCTGGTGGTGTGTTACGTCAAATTTTGCATGAAGCACGCCTTCAGGCATCACGCCAAAGCAGTATTATTCGTAGTTCAGTTGAAGTATTTATTCAGCAGCTAGATGCCGATGAAGGCAACTTAAGCCTTTTACTTCGTGAAGGCTATACTGGTTCGCATTCCTATAAAAATGCAGTTGAGCGTCAACTTAACTATTTCCAACAAGAATTAAGAGAAGATTTAATCGTGCTTGAACGTTTAAATCAAAGTAAATTGGCTCATCCTGACATCGTGGCACGTGGTATTACCCAATTGGTGTTTAACATGGGTGCAAAAGTCATTGATCTACCGACAGAACAACGCAAAGAAGTTGCCGAACAAACCATGATTATGATTCGTATGATCCTGGAAGGCGCTCGCCATTTAGACGAAGCACAAATTCGCTAAAAGTTAACGGTCAAAAAAAGGAGACGTTCAGGTCTCCTTTTTTATGAGCAAAATTTATTTTTCTAATGCTGTAAGTACTGCATGACGTGTAGCGCTGTCTGTTTCGGCTGCTCAAGTGGAAACATGTGCCCACCTTCAACTACACTATAATCTATACCATAGGTTTTCTTCATTCCGTCAGGCAAACCTTGTTTATAAAAATGGCTGTTATCTGCGGTGATAAGGTGTACAGGCATTTGAGGGGCTTTTCGTGGAGTACGCCACCACCATGCAGGTACTGTACGGAAAATTTGCGCTTCCACGGCTTTTGGAATGCTGAGGGTCACGCCACCGCGTTTTTCATCAGTGCGAACACCTTGTGCAAAATAATCCTCAAAACATTGCGGATCAAAACTTTTAAATAAACGATTATTCCGTAGTGCCGTATAGGCTTCATCCAAATTTGACCAATGATCATTGCGCTTCAGCGTAATTGCTGCAGGGGTAATTTTATCGACAGCTTTGAGCTTTAATTTTTGCATACCTTCAAAAATGGCAGACTTAGGACCGATTACGAAAGGTGGATCCATAATAATCAGTTGTGAAAACAAATCTGGACGTTTATAAGCCGCCATAAGGGTGACTAAAGAGCCAAAAGAATGCCCAAGCCCAATCACTTTTTGTTTTGGGAATTGGTGCTCGATATCTGCTATGACTTGATCGACCAAATATCGCCAATCTTTGGTGATCGGATAGCGCTCATCCATACCAATAAGCGGAATCGCCTTCACATCAAATTGCGGTGTAAAGTAGGATAAAAACTTTCGATAACTTGCAGCAGGAATACCATTGGCATGGGTAAAATGGATCGCGCTTTTCATCTAGAACTCATCCAATCAACTGATGATGCCACATCATAAAGAGATCAATACGATTTAAACAGGACTCAATGAGTTTATCTAGATGACCTCAAAGTCAGTTTGCAGATTATTTTTGTGAACCGACCATTGATTGATTCGGTAAAAATGTTGCGCCACAAGTAGTTTTATCTCCAGCAACCACAACACCTCGCCCCTTTACCGTTGTACTTTGATCTGCCGCGATCGCAGCCACAGTCGAATTACATTTCGGGCAATAATGTTTCATGCCATTTAAATGTACTGCAATACCATTAATCACAAATGAAGTTTCACATTCTGAAACCACACCACCGTGTGACGTTTTACTACCTAAGGTAATTAAGGATTTCATATTTTTATTTTCTTCTAACGAACTGCTGAAATTTGAAGCATTTTAACGGAACTGCCCTCAACTCGCTAGCATCGACGTATAAATTTAACCAAGCCAAAACTTTACTTAACTAAAGCATCAAAACACGACATTAAGACAGTTCGTGAACAATCATTTGATTATGATGCTATCGCTATATGTCCGAATACATTTAATCATTTCACTTTCAGGATTCAATCGATATCAATAACGACAGTTTATGTCGCGATGCCGATTATTTTACTAATCAAAGCATGTATATTGGGTCTAGCAATGAGCATGAAGCAAAGCGCCCCATTTTACAATTTCAGTATTTAACTGAACTTCGAATCAGAACAAGGTGTGTTTCTACACCATGATTAACTTTAGATCGTTCAAAGATTGAAAACATTATTCAAAACCATTTTTAGTAAATATTTAGACTCAATACGTAGCACAACTTCATATAAATAGCGCAGATAAATAAAGCATAACCATTCTATTTTCAGGAGGTTTTATGATTTTAATAAATGACTTTAATTTAACCCAACCGCAAAAAGTCATGGTGTTAGACCATATACTGGATGACACAACGCTGTTAAGAGAAATACTCGCCTTGTGTAAGACTGCAGACCCA
This sequence comes from Acinetobacter sp. CFCC 11171, assembly GCF_003268405.1. Taxonomy (NCBI): domain Bacteria; kingdom Pseudomonadati; phylum Pseudomonadota; class Gammaproteobacteria; order Moraxellales; family Moraxellaceae; genus Acinetobacter; species Acinetobacter sp. CFCC 11171. Next base: position 257,795 of record NZ_LQXP01000001.1, read on the forward strand.
GAGCTCATCGTGGCGGAAAGCAAAGAGGCTGATTTAGTTCTACGCTTATTACCTGAAATACATGATTATTGTGGTGCCATTGCCTTAAAACAGCCGCTATGTAATGACATCGACTTTGATTTACTTAGTGTTCATTATGTAACACGCAGCCAAGCAGAACGAAGTACGATCCAAATTCAGTTAGCAAAAATCATCCTGACTATACAAAGCTTGATGGCATATTTTATATGTTGGATGAAAATGAAGATTTTGATCAAGCTGTAGAATTGCTGAAGAATAGTTACTTTTTTTATGCCGATGTCGACAATTTAGATTAAAAATAAACAATACAAAACTTAGATTTAGCGTAAATCTGTCGTGATTAATTTTACAGTTATAATTTTAGCCATAAAAAAAAGCACCCTAAGGTGCTTTTTTAATATTCTTAGCTTATGGCTTAACCACTACCATAATTTGAATCGCTTCTGGTGTAACTGCCAAACCATCAAGCAGTGTTAAACCTTCTTTTTGCAGTTTTTGTAAACGTACAATTTCATCTTCACGAATACTTGGGTTGAACTGCTTCAAATAAGTCAAACGGTCAATTTCATACTGCCATTTGCTACCGTAGATTTCTTTGGCTTGTTGTTTAAAGCCCGGTAATGCACCACGCGCAATTTCAAGCGCTTGCGTATAACGCTGTTCAATGACATCACGACGCGCCTTAACCACTTGGCGGCAACTGTTACCATCAAGATGATGTAAATAAGGACGTAAAATTTCAGGTGCAATTTTTTGCGATAAATCCTGACCTTTTTCGCTCAGTAATACACGAACCAACTGTTGTGGCAAACTTGACGGCAAATTCAATGCTTTCGGTGCAACAACATCGACTTTAAACCACACTTCCATTAACACAGAACCTTGCGGTAAAGCGGCCGATTTCAATACAGCAACGTTGGTACTACCAAAGCCTTGCGTATTAATCATTTCCATCACACTTTCAGTGAATGGATGCTCAAGTGTTAAATACTGAGCATCTTCACGAATCTGTGCTTGGTCACGATAGAACGTCGCCGTCATGCCTTCTTCGTCCAAAGTCAGACCCTGAACTTGCATTTGATCTGTTGGCTTGATGATCACTGTACCGTTACTTTGTTCATCAAAATCAATGTTTGTAGACGCCATGAAGCGCTTCATAAACATTGGCAACGTAGTATTGTCGTCGTAGTCTTCAAGTGCAGTCACAATTTCTTGTGCCACGATTGGACGGCAAGAGTTGTACTCAAGTAAACGGTCACGACCTTCTTGAAGTTCAGCTTCAAGTGCTTCACGTTGTACACTCACCGCTTCGAGCAAATCTTCAAACTCTTGGCCTTTATCTGCCAACAAACAATCTTTCAGATTGACGATAAAGTTTTCTTGTAAGGTTTGCGCAGTCGGCGAGATATTACAGAAAATATTTAATGCTTCGTTATACCAACGGAACATACGCTCTTGAGCAGTACCAACCAGATAAGGCACATGAATTTGAATACGATTTTGTTGACCAATACGGTCTAAACGACCAATACGTTGTTCAAGTACATCTGGGTTTGCAGGCAAGTCAAACAAAACTAAGTCCGATGCAAACTGGAAGTTACGACCTTCAGAACCAATTTCTGAACATAGTAAAATTTGCGCACCGTATGACTCTTCAGCAAAATAAGCTGCTGCTTGGTCACGCTCTAATAAGCTCATGCCTTCATGGAACATCGCTGTACGAATACCCGCATGCAAACGAAGTACATTTTCTAAAGACTCAACCACTGGACCACTACGTGCAATCAATAACACTTTTTTGTGTTTCAGGTCTGTACGCAGACGTTCCATCAACCACATCACACGTGGGTCTGTTTCCATCCACGAGCCATCAAGCTGCGCTTCTTCAGGCCACATTTGTTCACGTAGCTTGCCATCTTTAGACCAGTTTTCTGGTGCAGGTAATGGCGCAGGCTGACAGTCACGCCCCGGGAAGCCTTGAATCGCTTCACGAGTATTACGGAATAAAATACGACCAGTACCATGACGGTCTAGTAACTCATGAATAGCACGGAAGCGTTGTTCTGGCTCGTCAGTAATTCGATGACCTAATAGGCTTTCAATCGCTGCCAAATGCCCTTCTTCGAGTGGCAGATCAGACATCAACACTTCAGCAATTTTAGCTGTTTGGTGATACTGCTCTTCTTCATCCAAGAAACGATCAAGCGAACTAAAACGTTGTGGATCGAGCAGACGTAAACGTGCAAAGTGACTTTCCACACCTAATTGTTCAGGCGTTGCGGTTAATAACAAGACACCCGGCGTTTTTTCAGCAAGTTCTTCAACAAGGTCATAACGGTCATTGCCGCCTTCTTCTTCTGACCACATTAAATGATGGGCTTCATCGACTACGAGCAAATCAAAACCAGCTTCAAGGGCTTGTTCACGCAAGTCATCATGGTCGATCATCAAATCGACACTCGCAATGATGCATTGTTCTGTTAAGAATGGGTTTAGATCTGGATCGTGTTCTTTAATTGATGCTGTACGTGTCAGATCAAATAATGAGAACTCAAGATTGAAACGACGACGCATTTCAATCATCCATTGATATTGCAATGAATCAGGTACTAAGACCAAGATACGTTCTGAACGACCCGTTTTGAGTTGCTGATGAATAATCAGACCTGCTTCGATGGTTTTACCTAGACCCACTTCATCAGCAAGTAATACACGTGGAGCAAAACGTTTACCCACTTCATGCGCAATATACAGTTGGTGTGGAATGAGACCCACACGTGAACCTACCAAGCCACGTAGAGGGCTAGACTTCATATTGGCTTGAAGAAGCAGTGCTTCGATACGCAGGTCATACCATTCTTTATAGTCCACTTGGCTTGCAAGTAAACGATCTAATGGTTTTGCTAACTGAATACTTGCACCAATACGTGTTTCATTCAGTGCTTTACGCTCTTCTGTGCCATCGGCAAGTTTACGTACCGCGTTATAACGAACCACGCCACCACGGTCTTCAAGAGATTCGACAATCCAAATTTGACCTTCTTGGTCTTGGACTTCGTCATTTACATTGAAAACAATACGAGATAAAGGTGCATTGTGACGGGCATAGACACGAGTTTCATCACTTTTTGGGAATAAAATGCTGACCGATCGCTCATCAACATCAATAAGAACACCTAAACCCAGTTCCGTTTCTGTATCTGATAACCAACGTTGACCAATAGCAAACTGCTGCAATTTTTCCACCTTTTTCTCAAGTTCGGTCTAAAAATATTATGCTCAAACTGTGAACGTTATTTGAGCAAAAATCTAGACCATAAAGCAATATATTTTGACATAAAGCCCACTAAATAGTGAGCAGAATTCTTAGGGATTTAAATGATTTTCCTAAAATGGGACAGGACAGTGAAATTCCACTGTTTGCTCTGTTTCAGGATGGTTAAAACTCAAGCGCTCAGCATGTAAGCATAAGCGCGGCATCAGCTGTTGTTGTTCAAGTGTTGCATATAAAGTATCACCTACAATAGGATGACCTAAATATTGCATATGAACACGAAGCTGATGTGATCGACCGGTAATAGGAGTTAAAACTACACGTGTTACGGCTTGCCCCTGAATCTCAAAATGTTCAGTGGCTTTCCAATGCGTAAGCGCAGGCTTATTGTGTGCAGGATCGGCAATATGCAGTGGCGGATGGTCTGGGTCATACACGACGGGTATATCAACAGTACCTTCACCTTCGAGCGTACCCGCAACCAATGCCTGATATGTTTTTGAAGTTTGACGTTCTTGGAACTGGCGTGAAATTCGATTTTGCCCTTGACGGGTTAATGCAAAAACCAAAATACCTGAGGTATCACGATCCAAACGATGGATGAGCAAAGTATTCGGCTCAATTTGTAATAATCGATTGATAACACAGTCTTGTAAATCTGCTGTTTTTCCCGGAACTGTGAGTAAACCTGCTGGTTTATGGATCACCATAAAGTCAGTGTCACGATGTATCAGGTGTTCGGTTAGAAAATTACTCAAAGTTCAATCCAGTTCTGATCTCGAAAAACAAGGCGGCAATAATAAAAAGCTTAGCCAACAATTACAATGCACAAAGGCATATTTCCCGACGTATTTTCCGATTTAGAACAAAAATAATTCCAATTGGCTTTGTTTAGTCTGTACTGAGCAATTTTTCTAGCAATGCTTTTAAACTTGCATCATCTAAAAAGTCTTCATAACGGATGTTTGCACCATTGGCACGCCACAACCCAATTAAGCTGACCATGGCAATGGAATCGAGCCCATAACTACGTAAATCGATTAAGGGATCTATTTCCAATGCGTCCATATCTAGCTGCTCTGCAATAGCCAATAATATGCCTTTGGCTGACAAAACGAATTCAGTTGGTGCTGACAGATTCCAAAGTCGCATCAAATTATAACTACTCATATGATGTATACCTTGGCCTGACATGGAGTCCACCCACTGAATATGCTGCTCCTGATTATTCATCGCAATCGCATCATCAACGATACAGATTTGCTCTGTTACGCTATATAGATGCGGCAAGATCTGTTTCAGCATAGGCGTGATTTGCCCTGCAAAGATGAGCTGAGGGTGTGTTGTTGCATATTCACCGAGCTGCTGCATGCCTTGAAGTAAATCATCACCATATAGATCGACAATGGGAATCTCTAAGGCTTTGGCTTTATTGGTCAGCTGGATCAAATTTTCTATCAGCTGCATATCTTGTATACCCTGCTGCATGCGCAGGTTTTGCAAACCGGCCAGCACCAATACCGACTGTGCGGATGACAGCTGCCATTTCGCTTGAGATGGCGCAAATTGGATTTTTTTGGGCATGGGGTACAGCATGGGAGATGAGTCAACTAATTATACATAAATTAAACTTATGCTAGCGTAGATACACAAAGTAATAAGTTCTTTGCTATTTACCTATGTAAACATAAACATTTCGTACAATCTTCATTATATTAAATGGATTTAATTTTGCTAAGCCTTATATTCTTTAAATGCTTGAAGCATTTCCTCTTTCTGTTCTTTAGAGGCATCTAGATATGAGTAAAATCTTTCATAATCTGTTCCAAATTGGCTACTTTCAATTCTTTTCGCTAAGCCATCAATAAAACTTTTTCCTTGAGTCTGATACTGCTGAATCGCTTGTTCATCTAGGCAGATAGTTTTCTCCCAAGAAATTGCACTCATATTTATAAGAACATTCAGATATATATTTTCGCAATCCTCATATAGTTCCCAAAAATGAGGTTCTATTTCTATAAGCTGCATTCTACTAGTATTCCTAAACTTTTAATTATTTTTACAATTAACATAATAAACCTTTTACGAAATTCTTAAAATTTCCCTATAAGCATCAATATCTTAGTAAAAGTCTTTCAGTGTACAGCACACTGAAACGGCTTTTTTTGTGATTATTCATGTTCGACGCATAATTGGCTATGAAACTATGAATTTTCAATATAGCTAAACTTAAAATCTCTAAGGAAGTTTTATACTTGCGTCAAAAACTTCTCAATCGCCTGCTGTGCAATTTCTGCATCCTGAAAAGACTTTACTCCAGACACGCCCATCGCACCCACCAACTGCCCTTCGTACAAAATCGGCTCACCGCCTTCCAACATACCATTAAACGTCTGCATGGTTAAGAAACCCATCTGCCCGCCTTTTATCAAGTCTTCAAACAATTTAGATGGGCGCTTACTGATGGCTGAACATTTGGCTTTTTCTAAGCATAGATTTGCTGTCATTGGCGATGCACCATCCATTCGTTTCATCGCCAATAAATTGCCTGTATCATCCATTACCGCAATGCTGACATTAAAACCATTTTCTACTGCATAAGTATGTGCTGTATTTAGTAAAAATTCTGCATCTGCCAAAGTTAAATAATGCTTGGTTTTCATTTAAAAATCCTTTTCTTAAAAAACTGAACTTAAAACAACAAAAAAAGCCCACAGCAGGCTGCGGGCTTTATTCTAAAGGAGAAATTACCGATTTAAATGAAAATTACTTCATTTCGGCAAAAACTTCTTTTGCCATTTCAATGGTAAATGCAATATCTTCATCGCTATGCGCACTTGAGAAGAAACCGGCTTCAAAAGCAGACGGTGCAAGGTTTACACCACGTTTCAGCATACCGTGGAAGAACGTACGGAACGCATCTACATCACATTTCAAAATTGAATCAAAACCAGTAATTTCAGTTTGATCTGTAAAGTAAATACCAAACATACCGCCCACTTGCTGCGTAAAGAACGGGATGCCAGCTTCGTCTGCAGCAGCTTGTAAACCAGCAAGTAAGCTTGCCAATTTTTCAGTCAAAGTTTCATAGAAGCCCGGCTTACGCAGATGTTTAAACATCTCAATACCGGCACGCATAGCCAATGGGTTACCAGACAATGTACCTGCTTGATAAACCTTGCCAAGAGGTGCAATGCATTCCATCACTTCACGCTTGCCGCCAAATGCACCCACAGGCAGGCCAGCACCAATAATCTTGCCTAAAGTGGTCAAGTCAGGCGTTACACCGTAATGCGCTTGCGCACCGCCAAGACCGACACGGAAACCTGTCATTACTTCGTCAATGATGAAGACAGAACCATGTTCATCACATACATCGCGAATGGCTTGTAAGAAACCGTCAATTGGTTTCACCAAATTCATGTTGCCTGCAACTGGCTCGACAATTACACCAGCAATTTCTGAACCGAACTTTGCAAAGCATTCTTTCAGCATGGGAATATCGTTATATGGCAGGGTTAAAGTGTGTTTGGCAAAATCAGCAGGTACACCGGCCGAAGTTGCTTCGCCTTCACCTTTAGTTAAAAGACCAGAACCTGCTTTCACTAAAAGTGAGTCTGAGTGACCATGGTAGCAGCCTTCAAATTTTACAATCTTGTCACGGCCGGTGTAGCCACGAGCAAGACGGATGGCGGTCATAGTCGCTTCAGTCCCTGAGTTGGTCATACGAACCAATTCAATAGACGGCATAATTTCGCAAATAATATCCGCCAAAGTGGTTTCATGAACGGTTGGCGCACCAAAACTCAAACCATCAACAGCCGCTTCTTGAACCGCTTTAATAATATCTGGCTGCGCATGACCTAAAATCATTGGCCCCCAAGAGCCGACATAGTCGACATAGCGTTTTCCGTCTACGTCATAGAGATATGCGCCTTGCGCTTTTTCGATAAATACCGGTGTACCGCCTACACCATTAAATGCGCGTACAGGAGAGTTTACGCCGCCAGGAATATGCTTGCTGGCTTGTTTAAATAATTGTTCTTGCTTAGCAGATAAGCTCATAAAAATTCTCTACTTATTCAATCTAAAAAAAATTAAGCTTGTTCAGCAAAAAGCTCAGACCATTCATAAACACGACTGCTAACAGCAGACATTGAACGACCTAATACATCACTAATCACAGCACAAAGATCAGCACCTGCTTCAATGACTTCTGCTGAATTTTCTACAGTTAAACCACCAATTGCACAAATAGGTACATTTAGTTTCGCTTTGGCTTGTTTTAGCGTTTCTAAGCCAATATTGCCTGCTTCAGGCTTAGTTTCAGTTGCAAAAATGGCACCAAAAGCCACATAGTTTGCACCGTCTGCAATTGCCTGCTCAGCCAGTTCTAAAGAGTTATTGCAGCTTCGACCGATCAAAACATTTTTAGGTAAGCGTGCTACAGCTTCAGCAATTGAACCGTCATCTTGCCCTAAATGGACACCCACACCATATTGAACTGCAGTTTCGAGATCATCATTAATGACAAAAGGCACTTTGTACTGATTACACATATTTTTCATGTATTCAATTTCATAAGCCTGATCTTCCTTTGCCACTTTTTTACGACGATATTGCAAAACAGCAACTTCATAAGTTGCCATCGCGCCTTCAAGCTTGGCTAAAAGCAATTCGATAGGATCATCATTGGTAATGAGGTATAAACCACGCATAGTTCAATCACAACTTAAAACTTTTGAATATTATAACGATTAGGTCTGTGAAATGTTGCTTGGGGCATAAAATTTTAATGCTTTGCTGCTGAGAAAGTTATATTCCTTTTCACAGGACTACTTATATAAATGTTTAATTAAATTTTCTGTAGAAAATGGCAAAAAATACCTATTTTCAGGTATAGAACAAAACTGATACAAATTATTTAATAGTGCACCAGAAGAACTCAAAACGAAGCGCATAAAAACACAACACTTTTATAAAAATAAAAATGTGTAACCTATTAGACTTTTGGTGCTTGGTAAGAAGCGTTTTGGGGAGCGTTCAGAGCATCAAAAGTCTAACCTATTTTATAAAAGTTTTTATTGTTATATATTTCAAACAATAGACTTTTCTAAGGCCATAAAAAAAGCCTAGAGAAGGTCACTCTAGGCTCGGAAAACTGGGGTTTATCGACTATTCATGTTTTATGATAAGAAATAAATAAACAATATGAACATTATTAGACTAATCACTCTAATTTTGCAAGTCATTTACTCAAAATAATCACACCCATATCCATAAAAATTAAGCGTTTGATTAATAAACAATTAACTATCAATCTTATCTAAATTGCGGTGTTTTAAGCTTAAGTTTCCCTTCACAATATCAGACAGCATGCGCCAATCGGAAATAAAACTGTACAAAGGTTGCTTAAAACTAGCTGGCTTATTTTTTTCAAAGAAAAAATGTCCGACCCATGCACAGGCATAGCCTGAAACCAGACCATAAGCAAAATATTTCGGTTGTTTTTTTAAAATTGCTTTTGCAAAGAAATAGAGTCCTATACTGCTGCCTGTGGCATGTAAACGTCGGCTCATGATATTTCGATGTTCAGTCAAATAAAATCGATAAAATTGCGAGTAGTCACGAATAGGTAACTGAAATTCGGGCTTTAAATCTCGATTAAACTTGGGTTGTACTTGTGAATTCATTTTGTACTCATCCTGAACTTATTTTAACCAACATAGCTCAAAACTCGCCCATTTTAAAGGCGTAAAATTTTATTTTGCTCCCATGTAACTCGAGCAATAGTAAATTATACAATTGATGGAATATCCATCTTTTAAAACTTTTCTTTGGCCAAAATCAGCGCTTTCAAATCAGTCAAGTCTTACTTCTCAACTGTTTTTCGCTACAATCGATACGCGTTTAGCTGATAGAAAATTTACGCACATTTTAGTTTTTCATTTTTATAAAAATTTAAAGATCGCTTTATGCCAGATCATGAAGTTGTAACATCAGGACAGAAAACCATGGTTGAAGTTGAATTAAAGTTCCAGATTCCAGAAGCACGTCGAACTGCATTATTAAAGGCACTCGATCCAAAAAAATCGGAACAAATTCAACTTAAAGCTAAATATTTTGATACCCCAGATCGAAAAATGGCACAGCAGCATGCAGCCTTGCGTCAACGTCTAGAGGGAACGCGTTGGATTCAAACTTTGAAAGCTGCAGGTAAAAGCCACATTGAACGGTTTGAACATAATCTTGATTTGGGCGAGCAAGAACAAGCTCCTGCCCTAGATTTAGCTGTTTATAGCAATGAAGCTGAAGTTCAGTCAGTTTTAAAAACCACTTTAGGCGATCAGCAGGATTCGTTACAACTTCAGTTTGAAACAGATATTCTCAGAACTTATCGCGTCATAGAGTTTGAAGATGCCAAGATCGAAGTTTGCTTAGATGTCGGCTGTATCCGCAGCAACAGCACAGAAACAGAGGTTCACGAAGTAGAATTTGAGCTTAAAAGTGGCTCTATTCAATCACTCCTTGCCTTTAGTTTTGAATGGGTTAAAAAGTATCATTTATGGTTAGATGTTCGCAGTAAAGCGGAAATCGGGAATTTGCTGGCGTTTAATCAAACTGTGAGTCCAGCAGTTGAGGCTAAAGAATTTCAACTCAGTAAAAAAGATACTGCCGCAAAAAACTTACGACTTTTAATTGCACAGGAAATGCAGCATCTTCTGCCTAATATTGCCGCAATTTCTGCAGGCGTTGCTCAGGCAGAGCACATTATACAAGCTCAGAAAGCACTCCATCATTTACAATTAACCATTTCGCTGTTTAAAGATTGGAACAGTGATATCGTTGAAAAATGGGCTGTGCAATTAGGCGCATTTAAGCAGCAATTTGAACAATTACACCATTTTGAACACATGCAAAATACCTTGGGTGGCTTTTTACAAAACCCAACGACTTCAGAAAATTTAACCAAAGATATTTTGTATGCCAAAGAGAAGTTAGGCAATTTAGTTAAATCGCCTCAAAATGTGCATCATTATCTTGAGCTTTTAATGTTTAGTTTGAAAGTGGATGCTGCACCGCAGCAACACGATTTTAAATGGCATGCTCAAACAACCCTGCAAAACCAATATAAAGCCCTCCAAGAGGCTTTAAATGATGCCGACATTAACAATTTTGAAAGCTTAGATGTGCTTTCTCAGCGCATACAAGAGCTTAAATTTAGCTTCCCAATTTTGACGTCTATTTATGATGTAAAAAACTTGCAGAAATACAGTAAAGCGCTCAATGATGCACAAGTCGCAGCTCAGGAATACCAAGTCCTTTCCTCTTCTGCACAGTATATTCAGCAAACAGAGCTGGAAGCTAGCGATTGGTTTGTTCTCGGTTGGTTGACTGCAAAGCAAGAGGTTTATGCTGATAAGCTATTAGAAGCGACAGAACAATTCCTTGTGAGTCGAAAACTCATTAAGTAAAATCAAAAAGGGAGATTCAATGAGTCTCCCTTTTTATTTGCGTCCCACATTATTATATAGATATTCATTTGTTGAACATTCAGATTCAAATTCGGCTATTTTTAATTCATCACTTCCTTAGTTTGACTCAGTTACATTGAAATATTTTGAGAAGCTATTATTTTTGTTTTCTGGATAAAAACTTTTAAAATAAGCTATCTGAAAAATTAGATTCAGGGTGGTTTTATGTTGAATAGTCACATACCTGTAATTCATCCCCTATTTTCACTTATTTTTATCCTTTTCCCATTACTAAGTGCTTGTAGTGAACAACATAAGCCTGTGCAAAGCACCGAATTAAGGCGCACGGCATCCTTACAAGTAGAAAAGCCGCTTTCTCCAACTCAAAACTTTGATCAGACACGACGAACCTTTAAAGTCCTGCGCAATAATAATGAGGACTATGGTGATGAGTCTTACCAAATCAAAACCGATGCTGGCACACTGAGTATTTACAGTATGAACTTGAATCCGCAACAAGGTCAGTTACTATCTAGCGTCAAGTCCGGAGAATGTCTAACTCTATCGAGTCAAAGCGATAATTTAATTGCGGTTGATGGTTATATCAGTGTAATGGAATTAGGCGACATCAAAATTCACCCCTGCAAATAAACTTCAGCATAGTATTTGCATATCAGTCATTCAAAAAAAACTAAAAAATTGCGTTAAGACTATGCTGCTATAGGGGGCTTAATTTTACTCAGTACTGATAGGATCTTGTGCTAATAACTCCCATGATCTCATTGCATTACTCACCATGCGCTGTAATTGTATCAAGCCCATGCCATCACGCGCTTGTATGGTCATTCCTTGTAATAAGGTCATATAAAAATCAGTCAATTGCTCTGCATGAGCCAAACTTTCAATTTCCGCATTGTGCACACCTATAGCGAGCCGATCCATAATTTTTGTTTTGGTATAGGCACGTCGTTGTTTGAGCTGTTCTTGTATGGTTTGATTTTGCTGTGAACAATTCATCGTGGCCACTACCACCATACAACCTTTAGGTTTATTGGTTTGCACCAAATGCTGAATACTGTCGTACAGGTAGAGCTCCATCGCAATTTTAGCAGTTTGACCTGCTTGTAGAATTTTTTCGGCAGGTTGAACTTCGTGTTCACTGTAGTATTCAATACATTTTTCAAAGAGCGCGGCTTTATCGCCAAATGTGCCATATAAGCTAGGTGCTGTGATATTCAAAGCTTGAGTTAAATCACTGATGGACGTTCCTTCATAGCCAAATTGCCAAAACAACATCATCGCCTTTTCCAAGGCTTGCTGTTCATTAAAACATTTAGGTCGTCCACGCTTCTTGACCGTATCGGTTGGATTAGCGTGCTGATTTTCTTGCTTTGAATCATTCATCATAAGCTAACATTTATATTTTATAACGTTCACTAATAAAATAATTGACGCTCGTAATTTAATCAAATAATTTATTTTTATAACAGTCACTATTAAATTAAATAATTAAGGTGTAATGCTATGAATACGCATGCTACAGCTTTAAAACCAGATGTACCGTTGGCGCAGCAGCCTGAAGTGTCTTCTCCTAATCAAGGGAATTGGTTTGCAATCCTCACGGTTGCCATTACAGCTTTCGCCCTTGTCACCAGTGAGTTTTTACCCATTGGCGTGTTAAATGCCATTGCTCATGATTTAAATATTAGTGTAGGTACCGCAGGTTGGGTGATTACCCTCCCTGGCATTATGGGTGCGATCGCAGCGCCCCTGCTTTCTGTTGCTGTGAAGCAACTTGACCGTCGTATCTTACTGATTGGCTTAACCGTGATTATGGTCATTTCTAATTTTATAACTGGCTTCGCAGAAGCTTTGCGCTGTTGTTGTTTAGCCGTTTTCTATTGGGTATTGCTATCGGTGGATTTTGGGCAACAGCCATAGCTTTGAGTGGACGTGTTGCACCCAATCATCTCGCCATAGCCAAAGCCACTGCAATCGTCATGGCGGGCGTCACTTTAGCGACGGTATTAGGTGTTCCATTAGGTACATGGCTGAGTGACTGATTAGGTTGGCGTAGTGCGTTTCAAATCATTGCAGCGATTGGCATCGTCATTTTAGTTTTAGAAATCAAATTTCTCCCAAAACTTCCACCCACTTCGACTATTCGATTTAGTGATTTACCTGCACTGATTCAACATTATAAAGCACGTAAAGGCCTGATTATTATTTTATTAATTGGTTTTGCTCATTTTTCTTCTTATAGCTATCTCGCCCCATTTTTTAAGAATCATGCAGGCTTTGATGCGACCACCATCAGTTCATTATTATTGATCTACGGCATCGCAGGTTTCTTTGGTAATTTATTTGCGGGTTATAGCAGTAACATCAATGTCCGCTATACCCTTGTTTTTGTCGCCTTCAGTTTTATCGTAGTATTTTTTAGCTTCCCACACTTTGCAGTTCACTTATTCGGTGCATATCTTTTAACCGCATTATGGGGTTTCGCCTTTGGGGCATTTCCTACTACGGCGAATATCTGGATGTTTGTACATGCCCCTGAAGCTGTTGAAAAAGGCATGCCGCTGTTTATTGGTATTTTCCAACTCATGATTGCGTTTGGTTCTCTGTTTGGCGGCTATATCGTCGATCATTTTAATGCCAATACCTTATTGTATTCAGTCATGATCTTTGTCGCATTTGCCATAGTGGCTATATTCACTTTAGGACGTGGATTAAATAACCCGAAGCTTCCTTGTACAGCGAACTAAGTCCACGCTCTAAGTGATATCGTCAATACATTTGATTAACGATATTTCCCAAAGATTTTCCACGTATTGTTATCGGCTAAAGGGTCGCTATAGCTATCACTACGGGCTTTACGTGGTTTATCACGGGCATCCACCAATTTAAAGTCGTTTTCGACACTGAGAACAATGCCATTCACATAAAAACGGGTACGGGTGTATTCACTTTGTCCATGTTGAAATACATAGGTTCTGAGGTCAATAAATTCACGGTGTGCGACCAAAGCTGCCGTATCATCGCCGTCTAGCCATAGTCGCATCGCTTGAATTTGATCTGCTTCAAATTGCCCACATTTTTCAACTAAGCTGGCAATACCACGAAAGGTTTTAGATTCTTTCGCACGTGTTTTGTTGATTCGAATACGATCCACGTGAAAATAAAAAAGCGGCAGATTCAAATGACTCGGCAAATGGACTGCATCGAGGACTTCATCTTCCATAAAGGGCTGAAATAAGTCCTGAGCACGTTCAATTAAGCCAGTCCACTGCGCATAATATTCGGCTACTTCAGACGCTGTACCATAATAAATGGGCAGCCCCTCTACATTGGCTAAGGTTGAGGGCGGCCAAACATTTTGTCGAAGTAATGCAATATCACTTTTCAGACTTTGCACTGCGATTGCATCTTGCATGGGGTATTCCACTTTACTTAGGCTATTTTTTTAGATTAAGTCAAAGGTTTAGTTTCTGCAAGGCTTTGCCTATAATACTGCATTAGATTTTTATGCTAGGACACATTCATGGTTCAAAAGATTGAAGCTACTGATGTAACCGAAGAAGAAGCGTTGAATGCAGCTTTCTTTGAACGTGCGGATGAATTTATTAAACAAGCCAATGAATTTTGTCGTGTTGAAAAAGGTTCTCAAGTCAAACCGGCAGAAATGCGCGGTCAAGTGAGCGCTGCCATGTTATTTGGTACCGCTCGTTTTAATACTTGGGTTGCTGCAAATGGCTTCAAAGATGGCAAAGAAATGCGTGATGCCAAAGATCAAGTGATGTCTTATATTCTTCAACAATTTCAAATGATGCTTGAAGATAATTATGATGAATATTGCGAACAGTTTGAAAACTATCTTCGCTTCCGTCATAACGAAGAATTCCATGCAAATAAGCATGATCACGACCACGATCATCAGCATTAATCAAAAGCCCTTCGGGGCTTTTTTTATACAACTTCTCTTTCACAAAGCTTTGATTTAATATTTAGTCATAACGTTGTATTTTCATCATTCATGCTATTTTCAGTGCCTCGCGTATTCGAAAATACAATGAAATACGCAAGAAATGGACATGGTTTTAAGGACAAGGATAGCAATGCAGACGCTCGATTTTGCCATCGTGGATTCACATATACATCAATGGGATCCGTACAATACCCCACATGCCGCTTCACTTGCCGTGAAATTATTGGGTAAACATCCCTACTTGCTCGACAAAATGATGCGCTTAGTTAAGCCGCAAGAGTTAATTGACACAGTTGGTTTGACCAAACATGTGACGACACCGTATTTGCCTGAAAACTATAAGCAAGATGCAGGACATTATCAGGTCGATCAAATCGTACATGTAGAAGCGAGCTGGCATGACCATAAAGGTAAAGGGGTAGTTGGTGAAACCAAGTTCATTGAATCCTTAGACTTTAACGCTCAAAAAATTAAACTTGGCGCCATAGTCGGCACTGCAGACCCATGTGACAGTAGTTTTAAGAAAATTCTTAAAATGCATAAACAATCCTCCCCACATTTTCGTGGCATACGAAAAATGGCAGCTGTACATGAAGACCCGAAAGTTCATGCATGGACCAATGAACCGCATCTCTATACCAATAAAAAATTTATGAAAGGTTTTGAGGCTCTTGCTCAAATGAACTTAAGTTTTGATGCATGGGTTTATTCAGACCAAATTCGTGATTTAACCGCTTTAGCACGTGCTTTCCCTGAAACATCTATCGTTCTGGATCATTTTGGGACACCTGTCGGTGCCTTTGGACCTGTCGGCTCACATACAGGCTTAACCCAAACTTCACGTGACAATATCTTGTTTCGTTGGAAAGATGATTTAGCTGAACTGGCAAGTTGCCCAAATGTTTATACCAAAATGTCTGGATTATTCATGCCGGTGCTGGGTCATCAGTTTCATAAAGAACAACGCCTTGCATCTAAACAAGAGATTTTCGATTGTGCCTTCCCGCTTATTTCGCATGCTCTACAATGCTTTGGGAAATACCGTGTGATGTTTGGCTCTAACTTCCCGATGGATAGTGTGAGTGCATCCTTGGTGAATATTATTGACGCCTTTTCAGATGCGGTCGCTAGTTATGATCATGATGCACTGACTTTAGTCTTCCAACAAAATGCCCGTCAGTTCTACCGCCTATAAGTTCGTTAAGATAATCTTACAATCAAGTCATACAATGCAGCTCAAAAAAAATCCTCCAGATGGAGATTTTTTTATTAATTTTATTTTTGAGTAGATTTTACAGCTTGACCATATTGGTCAGCCATCACCTCAACCAAACGCTCAGGTTGAATATATTTTTTGATGACAGCATTAACATCCGCTTTGGTCAAACTAGCAATACGTTGATCACGCTTTTCACGATAGTTTAAATCACGACCTTTTTCTAACTGTGGAATCAACATGCTATGAATGCGACGGTCATCTTCAAGTGCAGTTAAACGCTTTTTCAAAATACTGGCTTTGGCTGCTTCTACTTCCTGTTCCGTCACGCCATTTTTCAATAAGTTTTGCAACACTTTATGAACAGACTGAGAAACTTGTGCTGATTTACCCGCAGTGTAGTTTGCATCAATACTCAGTACACCTGAATTCACCCATTCATCAAAATTAATGTCTGCACTAAAACCATAAACCAGTGCATTCTTTTCACGTAACTCTTGAGCTAGACGTGAAGACAACTGTGAATCACCGAGTATGTGGCGTAATACTTGTAACGCAGGAGAATCGGTATGCTCTACACCTACAGGTAGAGTCATAATGGCTTGGTAACTACCAAACTCACGCTGTTCAGACAATACATGCACTTTCTGTGCAGGATATGCCGTAAACGTAGACTCTAAGCGTTGATAAGGTTCGCTGGTTTTCCAATCTGCAAATTCTTTTTTCAGAATTTTTTCTATTTGCTTGGTATCAAAATCACCTGTTACCGCAATTTGTGCATGCTGTGTTTTAAAGAATTTTTGATGTAACTGCTGCACTTGATCACGTGTAGCCGACTCAATTTGTTTTTTCGCAAGTTCAGGTTCGAAGTGATAACGAATATCCCCCGGCTGATAGATCTCAACAATACGCGACAGAGTCATTGCAGCAACGGTATCCGGCTCTGTATAAGGTCGATCCAAACTCGACAAACTTTGCGCTTTGATTAAATCAAATTGTGATTGTTCAAATGCTGGCGCTTTAATAACATCAATGACATATTGCAAAAATTCAGCAAACTTTTCTTTACGTGCAACCACTTGAATTATGAGGCCATTATCATTTGCACTGACCGTTGCACCACCACCAACATCAATAATTTTATCGGCAATTTGCTGTAAACTTTGATCTTTAGATGCACGGAACATGAGATAAGCTGTCAAATCTAGCAACTCACCTTTATTCATTAAGCTTTGCGCTGTACCAAAATCCAATGCAATCGTAGCATAGGTCTTGTCGTCACGGGTTTTAGTTGGAAACAATGCATACTGAATGCCGTTTTTAAATTTAGCGCGCTGAATCTGCTTTTCTTTCTGATTTAAATATTGCTTAGACTCTGCAACATATTGCTTCACTTCAGCACGATAAACACTCGCGTCTTTCAACGGCTCTTCTGCAGGCACTTGCTGATCTAAAGTTTCAGCAGGTTTTGACGCAGCCTGTTGCTGTGCTTTCTTTTGATCTTCAGGTGTAGGCAGAATATTTCCTGTGACACGGTATTCGGGCTTTAGAAAGTCCTTATACACCTGATTCACGTTGCTTACATTCAGCTTTTGTACTTTATCTAAGTCTCGGAAATATTGAGACCAGTCCCCGTTATAAGCCACAGTATAAGAACTGAGACGTTCGCCAAGAGCCGTAGCGCTATTCTTAACATTGTCAGCCATATTTCGAGTCAAGCTTTTAACACGGTTTAGCTCAACATCATTAAAGGCTTTGTTCTGCTCCACACCTTGTGCAAGACTGGTTGCCACTTTGTTTGCATCATGACTTGGGCCATATATCGCCCCCATAAACACCAAATTAAAATCTTTATCTAACCATGTGGTGGATTGAACTGCGGTTGCTGTCCCTGTTTCCACCATGCTTTGATACAAATGTCCACTTGGCTGTAAGGTATACAAAGTTGGAGATACCGCCAAAGCAGTTTTAATCGGTTCGACTGCACCATTTAAATAAATATTAAATTTGCCAAAGTCACTACCCTTATGAACAGTAAATTCGCGTTGCTTTAATTTCGTTCCATCTAATTTAGGGACTTTGGCCTGTTCAGGAATTTGACGTGCGGCAATTGGGCTAAATTGTTGATCAATTTGTTTTAATACAGCCGCTTTATCAAACTTACCAGAAATCACCATCACTGCATTATTTGGCGCATACCAACGGCGATAGAACTGGTTTAATTCGTTTATATTGATCGATTGAAGTTCTTTCAAATCACCAATCGGTAAGCGGCCTAAAGATTGATTGCCATAGGCTTCTTTTAAAACTTGGTCGATTAACACTGAAAATGGCTGATCTAAACGAATTTCACGTTCACGCTTAACGATATCAATTTCTGTCGGTACAAATTTTTCCTGAAGTACCAATTTATCCATCCGTTCTGCTTCCAAATGCAAAACTTGATCGATTGAACTTTGTTCAGGACGAATCACATTGGTGTATTTCGTTGAATAATAATCCGTACTGGCATTGGTCATCAGCGTGAATTGGTCTAAACGACGCTGAAATTCATCACCTTTGACATTTTTAGTGCCTTTAAAGGCCAAATGTTCGAGCAAATGTGCCAAACCACCTTTGCCCGCAGGGTCATTTAAAGAACCCGTGAAATACACCGTATTCATAAACACTTTGCTTTCTTTATCGTTTTGCGCCAAAACCACACGAAAACCGTTATCTAATTTATATTCTTCAATGGTTTGTTCAGTTTTAACCAATACAGGTTGAGCAAAGAGGCTTGTACTTAAACCTGCAAAAAAAAGTGAAAGCGTTAAATGTTTAATACGCATGTAATTCAAGTGTCCTTTATATTTAGCATCGATCAGCGTAGTGCTGTCGATCAGATTGGTTTTGATTTTATGCTGAGCTTTTCAGGATTAATAGTTACTTTTTATTAAATACATGCTGCAGAATGAGACAGCATGTATTTGATTTATGTTCAGATATAAATGTCCGACTGCATATATAAACACGCATAGCCTGAGATTTCTATACGGTCATTTTCGAGCATTTGACAATGTAACTCACCACCACGGCTTGATGCTTGATACGCCAAGATTTGACGTTTTTCTAGACGTTTTGCCCAAATTGGCACGATTCCGGTATGTATAGAACCCGTAACAGGATCTTCATTGATGCCATTACCCGGTGCAAAATAGCGTGAAATGCAGTCATATTGCTGGGCTGCCGCAGTGATTGCAACATCAGTGATCGTACCCGGCGCTGTGATGGCGGTGCGGATTTTGCCAAGACGTTTTAAAATTTCAAAATTCGGTTGTTCATCCAAGACTTGTTGTGCCGTTTCATATTCCACGATATACGCCTGCGCATTCTGATAAACCTGCTTAAAAGGTTGACTCAACCCTAGACGTAGCTCTTCAGGATATTCACTCACGACCTGTGCCCGACGCACAGGGAAATTCATCAGAATTTTTCCATCTTCAGCTTTATTTACACTAAAAATACCGAGATTTTTGACATGAAATTGGATATTTTTTTCAGCCGTATAAAACTCAAAAAGCACATAACTACTGGCCAATGTCGCATGTCCACAAAAGTCCACTTCAGTGGTCGGTGTAAACCAACGAATTGCATAATTGCTGCTGTCAATTTTTTTCACAAATGCAGTTTCAGATAGATTATTTTCCAAAGCAATCTGTTGCATCAAGTGTTCATCTAACCATTCATCCAACACCAAAACCGCCGCTGGGTTGCCTTTAAATAACGCTTGGGTAAATGCGTCAACTTGATACATTTTCATTGATTGAACTCCTGATTTAGTGATTTATATTAAAGGCTTTTGAAAATATTTCATGCGTTATATGCTATGTAGCAACACTTTTTAATAAAACATCTAAGTTATAGATGAACTTAAATATAGGTACAATTTTGAAAACGCATATTCACCCTGTTCCTTTAGAAAAATCATACCGACTTTTAAATCATGGGCCGACTGTGCTCGTCTCTGCTAAAGATCAAACCCATACTGGTGTGATGACTGCAGCATGGGCATGCGCCTTAGAGTTCAACCCTGCAAAAGTGACAGTAGTACTGGATAAATCAACTAAAACACGTGAGATTATTGAGAATTCAGGCTATTTCGCCTTACAAGTACCGACACTGAAACAACTCAAACTCGTCTATGCACTTGGCATGATGAGCCAACGTGATGCGCCAGAAAAATTACGCCAATGTGGCGTGGAATTATTTCAATTTAATGCCTCAGATATTCCTGTGGTTGAAGGTTGTGCTGCTTGGCTACTGTGCAAACTTATTCCTGAGCCGCACAATCAACAAGCGCACGATCTGTTTATTGGCGAAGTCATTGCTGCCTATGCAGACGACCGCGTCTTCCGTAACGGACATTGGTATTATCATGAAGTAGAAGATGAATGGAAAAGCCTACATCATGTTGCTGGCGGGCACTTTTATACCATTGGTAATCCTGTATCTGTAGATAGACACCAGACTAAAATAGCGCTATGAACTCTGTCGTTTATTTAGGGTTGAAAATGGATAATCATACCTTTTGAGCATTTTCATGCTAACTTTAACTTAATTTAAAATATTGAATGAATGGATATGGCGTTTAAAATACATACATTGGATGTCAAAAATTCACTGCAAAATTATATTTGGCTGCTTGAGCACACCGAAAGTCATGATGTCATTGCAGTAGATCCTACTGAAGCTGCCTTGGTCGAGCGCTATTGTCAGGAACATCAGCTCAATCTTACGCAAATTTGGCTAACGCATTGGCATAAAGATCACGTTGGTGGCGTACCAGAACTTATTCAGGATAAAAACATTGCCGTTTACGGTCCCCGTGCAGAATTGAGCCGTATTCCATGGGTGAATTATCCTCTCGATCATAATGACCGTTTTGAATTTCATGGTCTTGAAATTGAAATTATAGCAACTCCCGGCCACACCCTCGGTCATATCGTATATTTTATCGATGACATTCATACACTTTTCTGTGGCGATGTATTATTTGCTATGGGTTGTGGACGTGTATTTGAAGGCACCTTTCAACAAATGTACGATTCCTTGAACCGTATAGCCGCATTCCCTGCTGAAACTCAAGTGTATTGTACTCATGAATACACCCTATCAAATGCTCAGTTTGCGCGGCATGTTGAACCTGACAACCTTGCCATACAACAGCGTTTTGATGAGGTTGAATCAAGGCGCATGCTCGGACAATGTACTTTACCAAGCAGTATTGAATTAGAATTAGAAACCAATCCATTTTTACGCGCAGAAAGTGTTGAAACGTTTCAGCGCTTAAGAGAACTTAAAGACAATTTTTAATTGGATTGAGAGTTTAATGAATTTAAGATTTCATCACAAATATACTGTTTTTATTTGTGATGAATATTTCGGGACGATTTATCATTCTATATTTATAAAATTTGATTGGTTGCAGCAAATTCATCCAATTCAGCTTGAGTCACAACTCGAACGGCTTGCATTTCATCGATACGTACCATCAATAAACCACCTAATGCAGGCTGATAACGTCTTGCACTACCAAATGGTGTATATGCCACTTTAGATTGCTCCGAAAAGACCAACCAATCTTCATGTCCAAGCATCACCGCAACAGGCGTCTGTCCCGCTTGTTGCATCTGTTCAATTTTTGCTTTTACAGCGTGCTCAATGTTCTGCATGCGTTCAATCTACTTATACCAATAGAACATAGTATAAAAGCTTTTCGATAAATCTTGATGAGAAATAGCATTGCAAGCTCACCTATCCAGCGAATTAGGCTTTGAACAAGCTGTTATTTGCAATCCACAACTGCATGCCCAAACAGCTGTGCATTCTAAGCCAAACAATCGTTTATTTTGCGCACAGCTTCTCTATAGGCATAGGATAGATTTTAATCCAACTGCCAAAAACCTAATTTTTAAATACGTTATATTTACTTACATTAAGTTTAGCTTTTTATAAAACAGCAAGTTAAATGAGTTTATACCGTTTACAAGCCGATAATCTGTTTATTTATCCATCAAAATTTCATATTTTAAATAAAAGTTTTTCATTTCCCCTTTAAAAAATATTTTGACACCCCTATTTAATATTTTAATGATTGATAAGGAGTTCGCTCGTGAAAAAAGTGGTTAAAGCAAAAAATTTAGTTGCCTTCCGTCTTTGGTTAGAAAAGTTAGGATATTCTGTTCGTACACTGGCAGATAATCGTGGATTTACATTCAGTTTTAAAAAAGAATATGGTCTAGTGACTGTAGACTTGTCTGGTAATGCTTTGGCCATGCAGCTCGGTGAAGAGTTTGAAGATCATTTAAAGGCATAATCTTCTTTATAATTTATGCGAACGATTAGAAATAAATGATTTAATTCGATTAATTCGAATCCGCATTTCAAAACTTGCCCGTATATTCGGGCTTTTTTTCACCTTTGTTTTACTGACTCATTTTAATGAGAGAAATTTCAGACAATAAAAAAGCAAGATTAGACATCTTGCTATATCTCTTGGTTCATCATCTTTATTAAGATTTATTTCATTAGATTATGTTTTCAAAAAAACCACGTTTGAGACACTGATTTTTTCGAATTTCAAAAACAAAAAAGCAAGGTATAAAACCTTGCTTAATCTAATGGTGGGGACGGA